>JADJXQ010000008.1 GCA_016710335.1 Rhodospirillales bacterium | reverse complement strand
GCACCGTCGATGACCGACGCAGCCAAGGCCATAGAGCGGGCAGCCGCTTCCGCGCCGCACTTTGTAGCGCCGCTGCGGATGCTGCGAGACGGCGCAATCGGCGGCATTCTGTTCGCGCTGCCGGACAGGAGCCGCTTCTGGCCGCTGCCGGCGAAGCTGCCTGCACCGCCGCTTGCGATCGTCTGCGACGACTGGGACGCATCCCGCGGCCCGAAGGCGTTCAACCAGCGCTCGCTGCGCCGATTGCTCGCTGACGCCGGCAAGGTCGTTGTAGTGGCGTTCGCGGCGCATCCTGAGCCCTACGAGGCGGCGGCCCTGGCGGTTCCGCTGCTTGGCGCGCCGGCGGTCTTGATCGAGTGCCTGCCTGAGACGCAATGCGCATGGCTCGCGGTTGCGCGGAAGTACGGTCCGCCCTGCCCGCTCCTCGTGACCGTGCGCGACACGCCGTTGCCGGACCATGGCAAGTTCTTCGGCGATCTGCCCCCGTTGCCGCAGCCGGCGCTGCACTAAACGCGCCGCGGTGGTCCGAAAGTAGGCAGCACGTGATTACTAATGACGTGCTCCGCTGCCACAAATGCTTGCTTTTGCGCCGTTCTTGTGTCATTGTTCCCGGCATGTTCGGCATCCGGGTAACGCAGGGGTAACAATTGGCCACTGAAACGCACTTCCCTGGCGACCTCGCCCAACCGGCGGCGGGGCTGACGCGGTGGTCGAAAAAGAAGGAAGCCGTCGCCGGATCATCGGCGGGGCGTCCGGCGCCAGGTTGTGGTGCGCGCCGCCGGCTATGCGCCCGAAGCACGCCAAACACGGCCTATGCGTTACTGCACCGCGATCGTTGGGTAGTCGCTGAGCTCGATGTAAGCGAAAGCGAGGCGAGGCGCCGCCGGAACGCCGCCCCACTGGACTCCCTGATCGGCGATTTCGAACGCCTTGAGGGCGAGGCGATTTGTAAGCAAAACAGATGCGGGCCGCAATTAGGGCCCGCGAAGCCATCGGCTGCATGTGCGGACTGCCTCGACCGTGCTGAGGCGGCGCCGGCACCACGTCAACGGCGACGTGGTCATACCGCACGACGAGGCTGGCGCAGGCGCTCACCAAGTCCCGCGAGCAGACCGCGCATCCGGGATGTCGCCACTGGCAAGACCGCCGCGCCGCAGCAGCTCCGAATCTACTGGTCACCGCAATCAAGAAGTTCTACTTTGATCCGTTTGGGTTTCATTTAATTTACCTTCCTGTGGGGGCAGGAAGGCACGCCGCTGGCCGAGGACGCCGGGCCCGACGATTGGCAAGCGGCGATCCTGACGACGCCGGGCGAGGCCTGAGGGCCGCTGACGGCGCTTCAGAAGCCCAGGCCGTGCAGGTGGCGGTGTAACGAGCGGCCATGAGCGGCGGTAAGACCGCGCTCGTCGCCTGATCATCCTCTGGTCTGGCGAG
Organism: Rhodospirillales bacterium; assembly: GCA_016710335.1. NCBI lineage: Bacteria > Pseudomonadati > Pseudomonadota > Alphaproteobacteria > Rhodospirillales > Rhodospirillales bacterium. The sequence continues at coordinate 134,632 of JADJXQ010000008.1, read as the reverse complement.
CACCCGCCCGCACTCCGTCAGCCGTGGCGACCGCCAACACCGCCGTTCAAATTACATCGAAGACGGGCACGCGAGCTCTCGGGGCGGTATCTATTGTCGCCGAACCGCGAGTGGTTCGAGTGGATTCGGCGACGCGCTTCCACCTCAAGAGCGTGCCTGAGACTTGGGTGGCGCACGCCAAGCTTGAGCAGTGCGATTCTGCCGAGGCGTTCGCCGGCACCCACGACGCCCACGTGCTGATGGTCTTCGACGAAGCCCAACGTCGCAGACGAGGTCTGGGAAGTCGGATCGGGCGCGATGACCACGGCTGGCGCCGTTTGGCTGGCGGTCAGAACCTGACCGGCACCACCGGCTGGCGTCCGCGAGTGCTTCCGGGCGTTCAAGCATCGGTGGATCACCCGCACTGTCGACAGCCGCACCGCCAGAAAAGCCAATCAGCGCCAGATCGGTTGGAATGGATCGAGGATTACGGCGAGGATCTGACTTGTGCGTGTACAGCGTCCGCGGCGTCTTCCCCCGCGCCGGATCGAGCCAGTTCATCCCGAAGGATCTATGGGGATGAGGCCGCTGCCGCGAGCCGGTGCAGCAGGACTGCGAACCTGTACGCATCGGCGGACGTGGCGCGCCACGGCAACGCCCAGTCCGTCATCCCGCCTCGGCAGGGCGTCAACGACGTCAAGATCCCGCCCGCGGGCTGGATACGCAGCAGCTTGCCGCGCACGTGCCGGCGAGGCGATCATCGAAGATTCGCCGCAGACGGTCTTCGTCGATGGCGTTGGCGTTGGCGGCGGCGCGGTCGATCGCCCGGCGCGCCCTCGGCTTCCGGGCGGTGGACGTAAACGCCGGTGGTCAGGCCTGCTGGCAGGATCGCTTCCGCAACAAGCGCAGCGAAATGTGGTCGGATATGCGCGACTGGATCCGCACCGGCGGCTGCTTGCCGGCCGATGATCGCGAGCTTGCCGAGGATTTGTGCGGCCCTGAATACGGCTTCGATGCGCAAAACCGTGTGTTCCTCGAAAAGAAGCCGGACCTTGCCGCCTGCGGCGGTGCCGTCGCCTGACACCGCTGATGCGCTGGCGCTTACGTTCGCCGAGCCGGTAGCCCAGACTACTCCGCTATCGTGCTGCTCCTGACGTGGACGACGTGCCTGCTGATGCCCAACTGAAAGAGGCCCCATGCTTACCGACCTTACCGCCGCTGAACCGGCGCCACCACCGCCGCCGATCACCGGGCGACGCGGAGCTGTCTGCGATCCACGGAACGCCGCCGCCGCGGCTATGTTCGCGTACGCCGCGATCCACCGCACCGTGACCGGACCCAGCTCGCATCGGATAATCTGACCGTGCTGGACTCATCCGTAACCTACCTCGAAGCCGTCCGCGAGGTGGGGACCGAGATCAACGCCCACGCGTTGCCGTTCTTCCTGCCGCACGTCATGGCGCAGGTGGCTATAAACATCCGCGGCGCGCATCAGGGCTTTGCCTTCCGCGCTCCGTCTCGCGTTGGCGCGCATTCCATGGTGCGACGAGTTGGCGCTCAGCATCGCATCGCTTGAGGCGCTCGACTCCTGCGGCGGCGCTGGTCGTCAATCTGGGGCGCACCGACTACGTCGCGGCGGCGTCGTTCATGCCGCGTTGTGGAGCCGGTTCGACCCTGCCGGCAACGAGATCCAGCGCCCTCCTGCGGCCGTGAGCGTTGAGGCCGTGGCCGCCATCGTGGCTGGCATGCCGGAAGCCGAACGCCTCGATGCGGATCGGCGCGCCGTTGTGGCAAAAGTTGCGGCCTACGAACTCGATCGCCGCGCTGTCTACGGCAAGACCTTGCCTGGCGAGCGCTGCCCGCGAGATTGCTCGAGGCGTTGTTGCGCTGCTGGTCGAGATCAGCCGAACCGGCAGACGACGAACCGACGACCGAACCTGAACCCGCGCATCAACCGCGCAAGACCCGGAGCACGGAGCGATGAACACCGAACTGACTATCGCCGAGCGGATCGCCGACCTGAGCCGGCAGCTTGCCGAGATTGAGGCCGAGCGCAGGGGGAAGTCGAGGCGCTCCGCGACGCCACCGCCAGCGATATGGCGCTCGACGTTGACGGTGCTGCCGAACACTACGAAGAACTCCGCAAGCGGCTGGATCAGCTTTCGGGCCGCGCCTACGGCTTGCGTCTGGCATCGAAGCGCCTGGAAACCGAGCGTCGCGCGCAGGAACTGGCCGAGCGTCAGGCGCGGATCGAGGGCAAGAACGCGGAGATCGCTGCCTGTCGCCGAGTATAACGACAAGCTCGCCGATATGTGGGCGACGGTCGCGGAACTGGCTGACGTCGCAGGCCATCCGCGACGTCTGGCAACAGGTGCAGGGGTTGCGGCGTTCCGAAGGCGAGAACGCGACGCCGCGGGATTTGCTCGGCGGATTTGACCGCTATTACCGCCATCCCGTGCTGCAGGCGCTCCGGGCTCATCTATGGGGCTTGGCCGTCACCGACGAGGTGCTTGGCCGTCCAGGCTCCGACAGGACGGGGAGGCGCATGAACTGCGGCCTGCCGAAGCCAGCAAGCTGCGCATCCCGATGCCGACCGGCGACAATGAGCCGCTGGAGGCCGCATAATGTTCAGGTACAGGGATAGCGCGAGGACCGCGGCGGATGCCGATGCCGAGTTGCGGCGGGCATGGGGTGCCGACTACGAAGCCAAGCTGAAGGTGGCAGCCAGCGCGATCAAGCGGCGTCCACGTGCGGCCGAGCGCTTCCTTGAGGACGGCTCGCTGGTCGCGGTTCCTGATCGACCGGGCGTCTATGAAGTGCGCAGGCGACCGGCGCGGCGGAGGCTCTCTACAGGGCGGGCTCAACCCGCCCGAGCACGACTGATGGCGCTTCGGAGCGGGTTCAACGCCGCCCGTCAGCTAGTGCCGCGCGGCGTGTCCGATATGTCTTCGACGTTGCCGGCGGTTCTCACCGGCGCACGGCGTCCGCCTGCGATCAACAAGCCGCTGATGCCGTCTCCGGTTGTCCCGCCCGCGGTTGCGGTCGTTGCGCCCCGTGTTCCGATGCCGATGCCGTCGCCGGTCATGGACCTGATCCGCCCGAAGGTGGAGGAGGCGAAGCCTGCCGAGCAAGGCCGCCCCGGCGTCATGTCCGGCCTTGGCCAGTATGGCGCGAAGTACACCCGCCGGTATGGAGGCTGATGTGTACGACCTGGTGATTGCCACCGCGCCGCTGGTCGATGCGCGATCGAGCTTGTCCGCCCGGCGCGAGTTGCCGGTTTCGTCGTCCTGCCAACGAGGTGACTGGCCGTGTCGCCTCGGTCTTGCGGTCATGGAGGCACAGGCACCTGACGCGACGTTCGCGGTGCTGCACGATGGCGAGGTTCGTTCGGCTATAGGGCCTGCTGCCGGGTGCTGCAGGCTCCGGCCTACGGCCCGTTGTATGTGCCTGATGGCCTGCGCTGGCAGGGTGTCGGAGCGGTGGTGACGGCTGCGTTGTTCGGCATCGCCGACGAACTCGGGCTGGCGCCCTGGGCGGCAATCCGACGACCGAGGAGCAGTAACTGTTCACCAAGGCCATGGGCATGACCGAGAGCGGCGTTGAGTTGCCGGATCGCGGGGCCGATTATGTTGTCAAAGCCGTCGTTCATCGCTGAGCGATGCGCAGGTTGCCGAGGGCTGCTTCTACCGGATCGTCCAGCAAGTGGTATCTGGAGCGGTTGAAGAGCCTTATTCCCGCCGGAGGGATGGCGGTCCGAACGCGCATGACCTGCTGACAGCCGATGGCGGGCAGGAACGGCCGCTATTGCTCCGACGGCTGCGAGACGCGCTTGCTGACGCGGTGCTGCGGGTGGATAAACCGTGAGAACCTGCGACCGCCGTCCGGCATGAGCACCGACGACGCGGCGCTTGCCGTCGAGGTGATGTGTGGTCGAACGCAAGATGCGGTGACGGGGACGGGAGCATGAGCGCCCGCGAGCGCAATAAGGGCGCGGGCGTTCGAGCGCGAGGTATGCCGGCTGTTGTCGGAGCACTTCGGCGAGCTGGTGTCAGGTGCCCCGATCAATCCGCGACGCCGGCGCTGATATCCATGTCCGCGGATGGTCTATCGAGGCGTAGCGCCGAGCGGGTTGCCGGCCCCTATGACTGGCTGGTTCAGCCGGGATGGTACACTTCGAGACGCCGGGTCGTGGTTCTCTCGCGCGGACTGGAAGCCGGCGCTGGTGGTGATGGCGCTGGACGACTGGCTTGATGCGATGGGTGGTACGCACTGATGAGCGTCGATGGTTCGCGCCGTCGCGGGTCGCGGAACGATGACGCCGTACGGCTACCGGCCCGAGAATGCCGACTGGGTTGATGAACTCACCATCACCGAGAATGGCGTCCGGGTCGCGGGAAAAACCTCTGTCTGTGCTATCCGGCGGCGTTGTTGTCGCTGTCGGGGCATCCGCGTGCGTCCGCCGCCGCCGTTGTGTCCAGAATGAATTCTGCTGCGACCGTTCCGACGATCCGCGTGGGGTGTCGCTGAAGATTCTTTGAGATCGGTATTGCGTAGCCGTGCGCCGGATGGCCCGCGGGCTATCCGGCGATGTCATCGACTGCCCATGCTGGGCGTACCGTATGGGTCGCAACCCGCACAACCCGAGACGCGGCGTGAACCCGTTCGACAACCTTGTCGCTGCCCGAAAAGGTCCGCCGGGGCCGGGGGCTTGGTGAACCCCGGCGGGAAGGTTTCGAGGAGGTTCAACGCCAAACAATGTGCAACATCGTGGCGCATTGCGCAACACATTCTTGCTTTGCATAGCGCTCCGGCCGTTGCAACTTGCGGCTATGGGCAAGAAGGCGCAGACCATCGGTGTTCGGCTCGACGACGAGATGCTGGCCGCGCTACAGCGGCTGGCTGATGCCGAGGGCGAGCCCATGGCGGTGATTATCCGGCGAGCATTGCGACAGTATCTTGCCGCCTGCGAGCAAGCGGGCAGGCAACCGGATTGATCCGCCCCTCGCCGCCCCTGCGGGCTGACGCGGCGCAGGCTTCGGGGCAAGCGGCCCGCCACCTTCGACGACCCCGACATTGACCGCCGCCGGTTCCGGAGTGGCGAGCTGCGGGATGCGCCTTATTACCCCGGTTGTTACCCTGAAGCGTTTTGCTTCCGCCGCTGCCGCCTTTGTTTGCCCTAAAGCTCTGATTTTATTGGCGCGCCCGGTAGATCTGAACCTGCGACCCCAGGATTAGGAATCCTGTGCTCTATCCTCTGAGCTACGGGCGCTCATCCGAGCGCGAGACTATCATACGGCAGCCGCGGCTGTCATGACGCGGTGCGTTGCGTGAGGCAAACCATGCGCCGGTTTGATGCGCTTCGTGCTCGCCGCAATTTATCAGAGGCGCCCTTGACGACATCGACGCAGCGCGTCGGATACGCTTGCGGCGCTACGCCTTGACGCCGGCGAAAGCGACCGGCGGAGCGTTGGGGTCGAGGGGCCAGCGGGGGCGCGGCGCGATGTCGAGGGAGTCGATCAGACCGAGGCGCAGGCGCTCCAGCCCCGCCCAAGCGATCATCGTGCCGTTGTCGGTGCAGAGACGGAGCGGTGGCACCACGAGGCGGATGCCCGTCCTGGACGCGAGGTGCTGGAGTTGGCGGCGCAGCTCCGTGTTGGCGGCGACGCCGCCTGCGATGACCAGGGTCTGCGCGCCGGACGCGCGCACCGCACGCGATGTGCGATCGACGACGGCGTCTGCGGCCGCAGCCTGAAACGACGCACACAGGTCGGCCACGTCGCAATCCTGCAGCGGCTCTGCCGGCAGCGCATTGACTGTGTGGATGACGGCGGTTTTCAGCCCGGAAAACGAGAAGTGGCAGTGGGGGCGCCCCTTCATCGGCCGCGGCAGCGGGAACCGATCGGGATCTCCGGCGCGCGCGGCCTGCTCCACTGCCGGGCCGCCGGGATAGCCCAGGCCCAGCACCCGTGCCACCTTGTCGAAAGCCTCGCCCAAGGCGTCGTCCAAGGTCGTGCCCAGACGCCGATAGCGCCCGACGTCCTCGACCGTCAGCAACTGGCAGTGCCCGCCGGACACCAGCAGCAACAGGTAGGGGAACCTGAGATCGTCGGTCAGCCGCGCCGTGAGCGCGTGGCCTTCCAGATGATTAACGGCGAGAAACGGCAGGTTGTGCACGGCGGCGATAGCCTTGGCCGTCATTACGCCGACGATCAGCCCGCCCATCAGTCCGGGACCGGCCGTGGCTGCGACACCGTCCAAATGCGCGAAGCCGAGGCCGGCCTCGGCCATGGTGTCGCGGATCAGGCCATCGAGAACGTCGAGATGGGCCCGCGCGGCAACTTCCGGCACGACGCCGCCGAACGGCCGGTGGGACTCGATCTGCGAATGGATGCGCTCCGAGAGGATCCGGCGGTCGGCCGCAACCACCGCCACCGCCGTCTCGTCGCAACTGGTCTCGATGCCAAGGACGATCATCGCGGATTTGACGGATGCGCCGCGGCCATTGTCGGATGCGGCATGTTCGGGGCAGGATGGGCCGGCACGAACTTCACACGATCTTCAAAAGTGGACATCAACACTCATGGCCTTGCCAGCATTGCGCATCGGGACGCGCGGCAGTCCCCTCGCGTTGGCTCAGACCGAAGCCGTGCGCGCCGCACTGGCGCGCTGCGATCCGGAGTTGGCGGCGCATGCCGCAGTGGCCGTGGTGGTGATCACCACCAGCGGCGATCGCATCCTCGACCGCGCGCTCGCGGATGTGGGCGGCAAGGGGCTGTTCACCAAGGAGATCGACGACGCCTTGCTGGCCGGCACCATCGACCTCGCTGTTCATTCGGTCAAGGACTTGCCGACACGAATGCCAGGCGGGATCCGCTTCGTCTGCACGCTGCCGCGGGAAGATCCGCGCGATGCCTTGATCGCGCCCGCCCATGGCGATCTGTCGCGAGTGCCGCCGGGGGCCGTCGTCGGCACCGCCTCGTTGCGCCGCCAGGCGCAGATCCTGCACCGCCGCCCGGATCTCAAGGTGGTCACTTTCCGCGGCAATGTGCAGACTCGGCTCCGCAAACTGGTGGCCGGCGACGTCGACGCTACGCTGTTGGCCCTGGCCGGGCTCAAGCGGCTCGGCATGGCCGACGCGGCGACGGCCGTGATGTCCGACGACGACATGCTGCCGGCGGTCGGTCAGGGCGCCATCGGCATCACCTGCCGTGCCGACGATACGCCGACCCTGCTGCGCCTCGCCGAACTCAACCACCCGCCGACCTTCACGACGGTCGATGCCGAGCGGGCGATGCTGGCGGCGCTGGACGGTTCGTGCCGTACGCCGATCGCCGGACTGGCCACCCTCGGCGGCGACGGCGGAGACGACCTGCACCTTCGCGGCCTTGTGGCGCGGCCGGACGGCAGTTGCGTGATCGAAGCGGAACGGCGCGGTTCCGGTCACGAAGCGGCGGCGCTGGGCGATGAGCTTGGCGCCGAATTGCGCCGGCGCGCCGGACCCGGGTTCTTGTGACCATGCGCCTGATGATCACCCGGCCGGAAGCGGACGCCGGGCCACTCGCCGATGCCCTCGCCGGGATGGGGGTGGAGTCGATCGTCGAGCCGATGCTGCGCATTGTCATGCTTGACGGCCCGCCGCCAACGCTGGACGGCGTGCAGGCGCTGCTTGTCACCAGCGCCAATGGCGTTCGTGCCCTCGCGCGGCGGGCGCCGCCGCAGACGATGCCGGTATTCGCGGTTGGCGACGCGACCGCCCAGGCGGCCCGCGATGTTGGGTTTACGACTGTCGATGCTGCCGGCGGCGACGTGGAATCTTTGGCCGAACTGATACGCCGCCGCCTCGATCCATCAGGCGGCGCGCTGCTGCACGTGGCGTCCAGCACGGTTGCCGGCGATCTCGGCGGGGCGCTGCAGCCCGCCGGATTTACGTACCGGCGCGCGGTGCTGTATGACGCAAGGCCTACAGAACGTATGTCCGAAGCGGGCGAAAGGGCGCTGCGCGACGGCGGACTGCAGGGCGTGCTGCTGTATTCGCCGCGCACCGCCCGGATCTTCGGCCGCATCGTTGAAAGATCTGGTCTTGCGGACCGCTGCAGCAGGCTCACCGCATTCTGCCTCAGCTCCGCGGTCGCGGCGTCCGCGGCGGCGCTGAAATGGCGCCGTCTGACGACAGCCGGTCGCCCGGACCAGCCGTCGATGATCGCGTTGATTGAAGCGGAACGCTCCTGCGGCTGAGGCACGAGGTCGCACCGTCCAGCGGTGGGAGGTCGCACCGTCCAGCGGTGATAAGCAAGTTTTGTCTCCACACAACCGTCTGTTCCTTGGTATTGTGCGCGCAGAAGACGTAATCCGGGGCAACGAGCCAAAGGGGCGGGGGATGACTGACGACACACCCAAGAAGGATGCGCGACCCGAGCGGGGTGTGAAGCCCGAGGCCAGGGACCCGGCGCCGAGGCCGACGGAAGACTCGGCGGGAGAGAAGAAGCCGACACAAGAGGCGGCGGGAGAGCCGAGGCCGATCGACGAGCCGGCGGCGGGAGAACAGCCTGCAGCGCTCGACCCACCCGTTGTGCAACCCGAGGCTGGTCAACCGACTGGCGAGAGCGGCAAGAGCGGCGCGCCTCCTGCTGATGACACGCCTCCCGCGAGCGAGCCCGTGGCACCGGGTGACGTGCCGCCTGTTGAGGATAGGGCGGCAGCGGATGCTTCGAAACAGGTCGGAGGCGACGATCCGGTTGTTCGCAAGCCGGTCACGACCACACGTGTGCCGTCCACCAAGGGCGGTGCGGCGGCGGCCGCCGGAGGTTCGGCGGGCTCCGCTAGACGCGAGCGTGCTGCCGTTCGACCTCCCGAGGACACGCAGCCGGATGGAGGCGCTGCGTCCTCGGGCGCTCCGGCCGGGCCCGAGCGGGGGTCGCCGCCGACGAACGAGCGGGGGTCGCCGCCGACGAAGAAGGGACGCGGTTGCCTCGGCACGCTTTTCTGGTTGTTGGTCGTTCTTCTGGTCGTTGCCGTCGGCGCATACCTTACGTTCCCACGGTGGCAGGCGGCGCTGCCTCCCGATCTTCGCAACCAAGCGAACGATCTCCACGCGTCCATCAGCGGTAGCGTCGCCGGCTTGACCGGGTCGACCACCACCAGCGAGGAGGCTCCTCCCGCCGAACCCGCTGAAGCACCGGCCGCACCCACGACGTTCGGCCGCGAGGCGCCGCCGGAACCGGGCGTACCGCCCGCGGACGAGCCAGCGCCTCCTGCATCGACCGCAGACGCAGAACCATCGCCGGCCGTTGAACCATCCCGGGAGCCAACCGACTCACAACAGGTCGCTTCGCCGGAAGAGACGCAACAGGCGCCGGCTGAGCAAGCGGCGGATACTGTCGGCGCGCCGGCGCCCGCCGACCAGACGCCGACGGAACAGGCGGCGGAGGAGCAGGACGCTGCGGAACAGGCGGCCGCGGAGCAGGCTGCCGCGGAGCAGGCCGGCGCGGCGCCGTCGGCTGAAGCCGGCCAGTCCGCTCCGCAACAGGAGCCTGCGTCCGATGAGGTTACCCAGGAGCCGGAAACGGGCAGCGTGGAGCAGCAACGGGGCATGTCGGCAACCGAGGCGCTTCCGCAACTCGACGCGCTCGCGAGCCGGATCAATTCGCTCGAACAGGCGATTGCGGAGCGCGCCGCTGCCGAAACCCTCGGCCAGTCCGGTGAGGAGCTGGCAGCTTTGCAGGCCGAAGCCCAAGACTTGGCGCGACTGGTCTCCAGCGTCACCGACCGTCTCGGTTCGCTTGAGAGCGAACTGAACGCGGTGCGCTCGGCCGCCGAGGCGGCGCAGCAGCAGCACGCGACGCTGTCGCCGGAGGTGTCGGGCCGGCTCGATCAGCTGGAATCGCAAGTATCCCAGACAACTGTCCTCGTGGAGCAGGTCGGTGTCATCGAGGGTCTGCAGAAGGAGATGCAAGGGGTCGAGCAGCGGCTTCAGGGGGTTCCCGCTCTCGAGCAGCGATTGGCAGCGCTGGAAGCGTCTTCCCGCGAAGCCGAACAGAAGGCCGCCCGCGCCACCGCCACGGCGGTCGCTTTGAGCGGACTCAATCAAGCGCTCGATGGATCGAATCCGTTCGCGGATGAACTGGAAGCGCTGAAGCAGGCGGTGCCCGACGACGCCGAGTTGGGTGAGGCTCTGGCGGCGCTGGAGCCTTACGCTGACAGCGGTATTCCCACCGCCGCCGACCTCTACCGCCGGTTCTCCGATGTTTCGGAGGCCGTGGTTCGGGCGGACACGCGCGTGGAGGACGACGGGTGGCAATCGCGGGTGATGAACCGCCTGCAATCGCTGGTTTCCATCCGCCGCACCGGCGAGGCCGCCGCGCAGGGGGGCGGCGTCGACGCCGTCTTGTCCCGTGCCGAGCGAAGCCTAACGGAGGGCGATCTCAAGGGCGCTGTCACGGCGCTGGAGGGGCTGCAGGGGGCGCCCGGCGAGGCCGCGGCGGAGTGGATAGCCGATGCACGGGCGCGGGTGACCGCGGGCGACGTCATGGAGCGCGTGCAGGTGCGCGTCATCTCGCTGCTGTCGACAACGGGGGCTGAGACGATGATCCGCTGGATCCTTGCTTTTATTATCATCGGCGCCATCGCCTTGCTGGCGTGGTGGCTCGTAGGCAACCCCGGAACAGCTTCGTTCGAGTGGATGGGCTATCAGGTCGAGACTTCGGTCTCCGTCGTCTTGGCGTTCATCATCCTGTTGGTGATCGTCGCGGCCCTTCTGTACCGCATCTGGTGGTCGCTGATGCGGATGCCGCGGCGGTTGTGGCGCAGTCACCAGGCGCGGCGACGCCGCAAGGGTGAGAAGGCCCTCAGCCGCGGTCTGGTCGCCGTGGCCGCCGGCGATGCCAGCGCCGCCCATCGGCAGGCGCAGCGGGCGAGCGCGCGCATCGAGGATGCGTCTCTGACCTTGCTGCTGTCGGCGCAGGCGGCGCAGTTGGAAGGTGACGAGCAGGCCGCGGGTCGCTACTTCGCCGCGATGACGGAGCGCCGCGACACAGAATTCCTTGGCGTTCGCGGACTGTTGAGCCAAGCCATGCGGCGCGAGGACTGGGACGAGTCGCTGAAGCTGGCGCGTCGCGCCTATCGCCTCAATCCGCGCAGCGAGTGGGTGGTCAAGACCTTGTATGATCTGCAGAAGCGCACCGGCCGCTGGCACGACGCGCAGATCACCCTCAACGAGTCGCGTCGCCTCAAGCTGATCCCTCCGGAAGTGGCCGAGCGGCAGCACGCCGAGATCCATTATCAATTGAGCCAACAGGCAAGCGGCCCGGAAGCAATAAAGTTGGCGCGCAAGGCCTATCAAATGGATCCATCTCTGTCGTCCGCGGCATTGCGCTGGGTAGACCTGCTCATGGCCGAGGGTCGCCAGGGCAAGGCCGCCAAGGTCCTGGAGGGCGCGTGGCAAGACCATCCGGATCCCGTATTGGCCGACCGATATCGCAAGGCGCGCCAAGCCGACAGCGCGGATGCATGGCTGGCCGCCGCCAAACGGCTGGCGGCGCGGAGGCCCCAGCACCTCGAAAGCCGCCTCCTGATCGCGACTGCCGCGCTGGAGGCAAAGCAATGGAGTGACGCCCGGGCGCAGTTGGAGCCGGTGGCGGACGACAAGGCGCCGCCACGAGTGTGCCGCCTGATGGCGCGGCTGGAGGAGGGTGAGCACGGGGATCTGGCCCGCGCCCGCGAATGGCTGATGCGGGCCAGCGCCGGCGAGGAGCAGCAAACCCTGCTGCCGCCGTCGAATCGGGATCAGGACGCCGCGGCGCCGCCGCCGCGGTTGGCACCGGATCCAACCGCTCCCGACGCGGCGGCGCCCGCTCCCCAATCCGCGGCCGCGGCTTCGTAACGCCGCGCGCTCGGTTCTACCAGCAACCCGTACGTCGGGTCAGGACGTCAGGACCGGGCTGGACTCCAACGGCCGCTACCGATAGGAGAGGGCGGATGGTTGTCAGCCAAGCCGCCCCTCCGCCGAGGTCCCGCCGATGCTGCCCGTGTTGCCCTATCCGATCATCGATCCCGTAGCGGTCGACTTCGGAACCATCGAGATCGGCAGCTTCGTCCTGCCGATCGCCATCCGCTGGTATGCATTGGCGTACATCGTCAGCATCCTGCTCGGCTGGCGCATCGTTCGCCGGCTAGCCAAGGCGCCGCCGCGGGCGGTACCGCCACACGCGTTCGATGACTTTATCGTCTGGGCGACGGTCGGCATCATCCTCGGCGGCCGGATCGGCTTCGTTCTGTTTGCGCTGATCTTCTACGAAGGCGGGCCGTACCGGGCCGATCCACTGGCGATGTTGGCGATCTGGCAGGGGGGAATGGCGTTCCACGGCGGCCTGATCGGGGTGATCATCGCCGCTTTGCTGTTCTGCCGCCACGGAAAGCTGCCGTTCCTCGCGTTCACCGATCTGCTCGCCTGCGTCACGCCCGTCGGCCTGTTGTTCGGCCGCCTCGCCAATTTCATCAACGGCGAGCTCTACGGACGCGCGACCGACGTGCCGTGGGCGATGGTGTTCCCCCACGGCGGGCCGGAGCCGCGCCATCCCAGCCAGCTCTACGAGGCCGGCCTCGAGGGCGCGGCGTTGCTGGTGATCCTGTTGCTGCTGTGGCGCAGCGAAGCGGTGCGGCGGCGCTTCGGCGTGTTGTCGGGGACGTTCCTGATCGGCTACGGTGTGTTTCGCGCCTTCGTGGAAATGTTTCGGGACGCCGACCCTGGTGTCGGCTTCCTCCTTGCCGGCACCACCACCGGCCAATGGTTCAGCGTGCCGATGGTGCTGTTCGGGCTCTATCTGATCATCCGCGCCCGGGCGCAACCGGCGCCGCCGGAAGACGCGGCGCCGGCAAAGGAGCGGCGGCAGGGCGCGCAGTGACGCCGCTTCCCGGCCTGATCCGCCGCCGCATCCGGGACCGCGGGCCGATCACCATCGCCGAATACATGGAGCTGGCACTCTTTCATCCCCGCCACGGCTATTACCGGCGCGGCGATGTCTTCGGCCGCCAGGGCGATTTCATCACCGCCCCCGAGGTGTCGCAGATGTTCGGCGAACTGATCGGGATATGTTGCGCGCTGGTGTGGCAGAGCATGGGCGCGCCGGCCGAAGTGATTGTCTGCGAAATCGGGCCGGGCCGCGGCACCCTGATGGTCGACGCGCTGCGCGCCGCGATGCGCACCACGCCGGCGTTCGCGGCCGCCGCCCGCGTGCATCTGGTTGAAACGAGTCCGGCTCTGAGAGCTACGCAGCGGAAGGCGCTGAGCCACAGCGTGCCCGAGCGCCGGTGCTGTTGGCACGAGAGCTTCGCTTCGGTTCCTGACGGTCCCATCCTGATTGTCGCAAACGAACTGTTCGACGCCCTGCCCATCTGCCAGTATGTGCGCCGCGCCGAGGGCTGGTTCGAACGGCGGGTCGGGCTCGATGCCTCCGGCCGGGAACTGGCATTCATCGAGAACGTCGCGTCCCCGCCGCCGTTACCGCCGGCGCTGGCGGCGGCTGCTCCCGGGCAGATCGTAGAGCTCTCCCCCGCCCGCTCTGCGCTCGCCGCCGAGGTCGGCGTCCGCGTCGCCGTGTGCGGCGGCGCCGCCCTGATCATCGATTATGGCCACCCGGCATCCGCCCCCGGCGACACCCTGCAGGCCGTGCGCCGCCACGCCTTCCATGACGTGCTCGAGCGGCCCGGCGAGGCGGATCTGACGGCGCATGTGGATTTCGCGGCGCTGGCAACGGCGGCCGGCGCCGCCGGCGCGCGCATCCATGGCCCGGTGGATCAAGGCGCGTTCCTGCAACGCCTCGGCATCGAGAGCAGGGCCCGAGCCCTGGCGGCGTCGGCGACACCCGAGCAGCGTCGGGACGTGGCGGCGGCACTGCACCGCCTCGTGCATCCCGACGCGATGGGGTCGCTGTTCAAAGCTTTGGTCATCGCCCATGCGGATCTTCCGGTGCCTCCCGGCTTCACGATCGCGTGAGCAAACGGGCGAGGGGAGCGCTGCGGGCGGCTTGCGCGTCCGCGGGCGGGCGCTACAATTCAGCGTGGGCGAGGGAACAGCAATGCTTATGACGGCGAGGGTGCTGTCCGCGTGGCGGTGCCGGGGCGGGCGTCGCACCCGGGGGGGTGGCGTGGCGCGGGTGGCGCTGGCGCTGGCGGTCATGTTGGCCGCAGAGCCGGCCGCGGCGTCGGGGTTCTTCGTCAGCGCCGACGGCGACTTTCTGTCTGCCGACCACGCCGTTCGGAAATGCCCGGCGCCTTACGTGGAGACGGAGGAGGGGCGGCTGCCGTTGGAACGGGTCGCGTCGTCGCGCAAACTGGACGTGTCGCTGTTGCGTGCGAAGCGCGGAAATCCCGCCTTCGCGTATTTCCCGATGCGGCCATCGGCGTCATTGCGGGGGCCGCTGACCATGGTGCGGCGCCGCGCCGGGGACGACCAGCTTCGCGTCGTGCACGCGCGCTTCGCAGGATACGCCGAAAACCTTGGCGACAAGCTGGTGGTGCGGGCGGAGCGCCCGATCATCGTCGGCGACAGCGGCAGCCCTCTGGTCGATGCGCAGGGGGCGCTGGTAGGGATGATGGTCGCCAAGGCGGTCAAAGAGAACACCATCGGGATCGCCGTCGACACCTTCACGCTGGTGGATTTCCTTGCCGAGGCCGGGGTAAGCGTTGAGACGGTGGAGCCCGCGGCCCGGCCGGACGGCCGTGAGCGCGAAAGCCCGGAAGCCATAGCCGGCAGGTTTACGTACGCGGTCGGCTGCCTGGCGGCGCTGGAGGACGCGGCCCAACTGCGGTCGCCGGCCTCCCCGCCCCAGTGATTTTCCCGACAACCTCCAGTCTGCCGGCGCGCCATCGGCCGGCTCAGGCGACGGCGGCCGTCGGACGACGCGCCTCGATGGCGGCCGGCTCGCGCAGCACGTAACCCCGGCCCCAAACCGTCTCGATGTAGTTGTCGCCGCCGGTGGCGGCCATCAGCTTCTTGCGCAGCTTGCAGATGAACACGTCGACGATCTTGAGCTCGGGCTCGTCGATGCCGCCGTACAGGTGGTTGAGGAACATCTCCTTGGTCAGCGTCGTGCCCTTGCGGAGCGACAGCAGCTCGAGCATTCCGTATTCCTTGCCGGTGAGGTGCACGGGCTGGCCTTCCACCTCGACGGAGCGGGCGGCGACGTTGACGGTAAGCCGGCCGGTCCGGATCAGCGACTGCGCATGCCCCTTGGAGCGCCGGATGATCGCGTGCACCCGGGCGATCAGTTCCTGCTTGTTGAAGGGCTTGGTCATGTAGTCGTCGGCGCCGTCCGCGAGACCGCGCACCTTGCTCTCAGGCTGCGCCAACCCCGACAGGATGAGGATCGGGGTGTCGATCCGCGAGCGCCTGAGGCGCCGCAGCACCTCCATGCCGTCCATGTCCGGCAGCATCAGGTCGAGGAGGATGATGTCGTAGTCGTAGAGCTTGCCGATCTCGAAGCCGTCCTCGCCGAGGTCGGTGGTGTCGACCACCATGCCTTCGGATTTGAGCATCAGCTCGATGGCGCGGGACATCGACGGATCGTCTTCGACCAACAGGACACGCATTTGCTATCTCCACGGGTACTTAGTGTTCATTAACCATGAGAGGTTGTACTAAACCCCCGTTTGGAGTGCAAGCCAAAAGTGTTTGCTAACGAAAAATACACCTTATGAGAGTTACATGGACGTCGACTGGCGCTGCCAATCGTCCGTAAGGCGCTGACATACATACGAAGTCCGCAGGGAAGCGAACCACGGCATGTTGATCGACAGCATCGTGCAACAGATAGAGCGGCTTCCCGAGCACACCGTTTGCGGGAAGGTCGCTGCCGTCGTCGGGCTGCTGGTCGAGGTCGAGGGCCTCGATGGGTGCCTCTCCATCGGCGACCACTGCCGCGTGGTGGCGCGCCACGGCCGCCCCGTGCACGCCGAGGTGATCGGGTTCCGCAGCGGGCGGGCGCTGGTCATGCCGTTTGCGGCGCTGGCCGGCATCGGTCTCGGCTGTCGCGTCGAAATGGCGACTTCGGGGCCGGTGATCTACCCGCACCCCGGCTGGCTCGGACGCACCATCGACGCCTTCGGCCGCCCGGTCGATGGCAAGGGCCCGTTGCCTCTCGGCTCCCAGCCCTACGCCGTGCAAGCGTCGCCGCCGGCGGCCCACGCGCGGCGTCGCGTCGGCGGCAAGATCGATCTCGGCGTCCGCGCCATCAACACCTTCCTCACCTGCTGCCGCGGCCAGCGCATGGGCATCTTCTCCGGCTCAGGCGTCGGCAAGTCGACGGTGCTGTCGATGATGGCGCGCCACACGGAGGCCGAGGTCAGCGTCATCGGCCTGATCGGCGAGCGCGGCCGCGAGGCGCGGGAGTTCATCGAGGACGACCTCGGCGCGGACGGCATGGCGCGAAGCGTCGTCGTGGTCGCCACCTCGGACGAACCCCCGCTGGTGCGACGCCAGGCGGCGTACACGACGATGGCCGTCGCCGAGTTCTTCCGGGACCGGCAGTGCGACGTGTTGTGCCTGATGGACAGCGTCACCCGCTTCGCCATGGCCCAGCGCGAGATCGGCCTCTCCGCCGGCGAGCCGCCGACCACCAAGGGCTATCCGCCGTCGGTGTTCGCCGAACTGCCGCGGCTTTTGGAGCGGGCCGGCCCCGGCGGCGAAGGGCAGGGCAGCATCACCGGCCTGTTCACAGTTCTCGTCGAAGGCGACGACCATAACGAGCCGATCGCCGACGCCGTCCGCGGCATCCTCGACGGCCACATCGTTCTGGATCGTGCCATCGCCGAACGCGGCCGTTTTCCGGCGATCAATGTGCTGCGCAGCGTCTCGCGCACCCTGCCGGGCTGCAACAGCGAAGCGGAGAACGCCGTCATTCAACGGGCGCGGCGGCTGATGGCGACCTACGAGGACATGGCCGAACTGATCCGCCTCGGAGCCTACCGCAAAGGCAGCGACGCCCAAGTGGACGAGGCCGTTATCCACATCCCGGGCATCGAGGACTTCCTGCGCCAGGCCAAGGAAGAGCGCACCAGCCTCGCCGACGGCTACGCCTCGCTGGCGACCCTCCTCGGCATGCCCGTCCACACCTGAGCGAAACGCTGAACCCGGAGCGGGACCGACGATGGCCCATGACCTGCACAGCCTGATCCGCCTCGCCAAGTCGCGTGTCGATGAGCGGCAACGCCACCTCGCCAATCTCCTCAGGCGCAGCGAGGATCTGGAAGCGCACCGCGTCGCGCTCGATCATCGTCTCGCCCAGGAGCGCCTCGCAGCCCGGTCGGATCCGGTGCTCGCTGGTCTGGCCTACGGAGCGTTCGTGTGTGAAGCTGTGGCCCGCAGGGAACGCCTCTCCGGCGACATCGCCGTGATCGAGGGCCGTATCTACGCCGCCCGCGACGGGCTTTCATCCGCCTATCGGGAGCTTTGCACCCTGCAAACCGCTCAGGAACGCCGCGACCGCCAGCGCGCCACCGCCGCGGCGCGGGCCGAACAAGCGGCCCTCGATGAAATTGGCGTTAACGGCCATCTGCGGCGTGCCGAAGGCTGAGCGCCACGCGTAGCCGCCTGCAGGCGATCAGCGCGACCCCATTCTCATTCGGCTCCGGCAGCGCTCGGCCGATAGCGCCGGCGTTCCTATCCGCCGTCGGCGGAGCGGTTGCTGCCGATTGCTCATCGGTTCGTCCCGCGGAGCGCAGGGAAGACGTCCGCACCGTCGCCGCCGGTCAGGCGTGCAGCGATGGCGTGCACGTCGATGGCGCTCTCGGAGGACGGGCAGCGGGTCAGGATCGATGTCTGGCCGCGGATTGCGTCGCGGACCGATGAGTCGCGGCGCACCACGCCGAGCAGGGGTGGCGAAATCTTCAGAAAGCCTTCGCACGCCTTGTTGAGCGTATTGTAGGTGCGCTCGCCGGCGCGCAGCGAACTCGCCATGTTGACGACGATGCGAATGTCGCTGCCCGGCTTGTCCAAATGGGTGACCTTTACGAAGGCGTAGGCGTCGGTGAGCGAGGTCGGCTCGTCGGTGGTTACCACGGCGCACGTCGGCGCCATGCGCGAAAGCTGGCGGACGGTGCGGTCGACACCGGCGCCAAGATCGACGATCACGTGATCATAGTCGTGCGCCAACGACCTCAGGTCGTCCGCCAGGATCTGCAGGCGTTGTGACGGAACGTTCGCCAACTGGCCCGAGCCGGAGCGGCCGGCGATGATGTCGAACCCCCCATCCTCAAAGCGGACCACCGCCTCGCTCAGGGGAAAGCGGCCGGCGAGAACGCCGCCGAGGTCGTGCTTCGGCATCAGGCCCAACTGGATATCGACGTTGGCGAGGCCGAGGTCGCCGTCGAACAGCAGAATCCGCTGACCGGCATCGGCTAAGGCATGGGCGAGGGTGATTGCCAGCCAGGTCTTGCCGACACCGCCCTTGCCGGAGGCGACGGCGATCAGGTTGCGTCCGCGCGAAGCGTGTTCGGGCCGCGCCAACAGCGTCGACAGGGGCGTAACGGTCATGCGGATGCCTCTTTCTGCGGGATGTGCGCGCGCTCCGCATCGGCGGGGGCGACCGTGGCGGCATGGGGCAGGATCAGCCGGGCGAGGGCGGCGGGGCTGAGGGTGGCGAGGCCGGCGCCGGCATGCGGCCCGGTAGAGACTTCGGCGAACGCCATGCGAGACGCACAGGCCGCCGCCAGCAGTCCGCCCATGCGCTGCGCCATGTCGAGGCGGGTGCCGAGCAGCCGGTGCGCGCCGAGCGAGGCGAAGGCGGAGCCGATGTCGATCGACTCCATGGCGTCGCCGCCCGCCGGCAGCACCAGAACCGGATCGGCGCCGCTCGCTTTGACGATGGCCTCCAGGTGGTCCATCTGAGGACCGTTGAACGGGTTGGTGCCGGCCGTGTCAATCAGCACCGGCGCGGTCGCGGCGGCGGTGACGGCGGCCTGCAGGTCGTCCGGCGTTTCCGCCGTGGCGAGTTCGATGCCCAGCATCCGGGTCAACGCCTCCATGTGCGCGACCCCGCCGGGCCGACGGGCGTCGGTGGCGATGACCGTCGGCGGGCGGCCGCTGCGAGTCAGTCGCGACGCCAGCTTCGCGACGGCGAGCGTCTTGCCAGCGCCGGGGGGGCCGAGCAGGAGGGTGGGCTTGGCGCGTGCCTCGCGCAACAGCGGGCGGAAACTGAACATCGCGTCGAACGCGCCGGCCAGCGCCCGCAACGTCCCTTCGCTCCGGAACGCCACTGCGGTTCGCACCAGGCGTTCGGCCAAGGCTTTCGGAACGCCGTGGTAGGCGAGGCCATGGCGTAGCTCGGCGCCCATGTCCGCGCCGCCGGCGGATGCCGCATCGTCGCCATGATCGCCGCCGAAGGGCATCGACTCGGGTGCAAGCTCCTCCGCCGCCGCGGTCACCCGGACGCCGCCGTCCGGATCCGCATCCACCGAGAGGATGATGGCGTCGTCGCCGAGAGCGCGACGCACTCGTTCCATCGCTTCGGCGACGCTCCGCGCTGAAAAAATCTTTGGCCGCATGATGGTATGGTCCTCTCTCAGGCGTGGCTCAGATCTGGCCGACGGTCTTGATGCGGGCCTTGGTGAACACCTCGTTCTGCGACATGACGACGGTGGCCGGCCGCGCCCTTTCCAGGATCGAACGGACGAACGGCCGGGCATTCGGGCTGGTTAGCAGCACAGGCGTTTCGTCCCGCGCCGCCAGTCGGTCGTAGGCGTTGCGAACGGCGACGATGAACTCCTGCAGGCGGCTCGGCGCCATCGCCAGTTGCCGGTCCTCGCCGGAGCCGACCAAAGCTTCTGCAAACGCCTGCTCCCAGTCGGGGCCCATGACCACGATGGGAATGAAGCCGTGCGCATTGGCATTCGTGGCGCTGATCTGGCGGGCGAGGCGGGTGCGAACATGCTCGGTAATGGCTGTGACGCTGCGGCTTGCACCGCACGCCTCGGAAATGCCCTCCAGGATCGTCGGCAGGTCGCGGATGGATACCCGTTCCGCGAGCAGGTTCTGCAGCACCCGCTGAATGGCGCCGACCGAGATGCGGTTGGGGACGAGGTCGGCGACCAGCTTCTGATGCTGCTTGTCGAGATCGTCGAGCAGCTTCTGGGTCGCCGCGAACGACACCATCTCCGCCATGTTGTCCTTGACCACCTCGGTGAGGTGGGTGGTGATCACCGTCGCGGGATCGACCACTGTAAGCCCGCGGAAGGTCGCGTCCTCGCGATGCTGGGGTTCGATCCACATCGCTGGCAGGCCGAACGTCGGCTCCCGGGTCTTCTCGCCCGGCAGCGCGATGTCCTTCCCTTGAGGGTCCATCACCATCAGCATGTTCGGCCGCAATTCAGCGCGTCCGGCCTCGATCTCCTTGACCCGGATGACGTAGCAGTCGGCGGCGAGCTGCATGTTGTCCTGGATGCGGACGCTCGGCATGATGAAGCCGATCTCGGTCGCCAGCTGCCGGCGCAAGGCCTTGATCTGCTGCGTCAACTGGTGGCCGTCGTTACCCTCCACCACCAGCGGCAGAAGACCGTAACCAAGTTCGAGCCGGATGTGATCCATGTGAAGGGCGGCGGTGATCGGCTCCTCCGCCGGCGGGATCGCGTCGGCCGCCTCTTGCGCCCTCGCCTCGTCCTCGGCGACGCGGCGGCCTTGACCCTTGTACACCGAGAACGCCAGCCCCCCGGTGATCCCGGACAACAACACGAACGGCAGCATCGGAATGCCGGGCAGTAGCGCCAGCGCGCCGAGCAGGAACGAACTCATGCCGAGAGCCTTGGGATCGCCGCCGAGCTGGCGAAACAGGGCCTTATCGGTGTGCTCGCTGACGCCGGCCTTGGTCACCACCATGCCGGCTGCGACCGAGACGATCAGAGCCGGGATCTGCGACACCAGGCCGTCGCCGACGGTGAGGCGGGTGAACGTATCGGCGGCGGCGGTGAAGCTGAGGCCTTGTTGGGCGACGCCGATGAACATGCCGCCGACTACGTTGATGACGGTGATCAAAAGCCCCGCCACGGCGTCACCGCGGACGAACTTGGCGGCGCCGTCCATGGCGCCATAGAAGCTGCTTTCTTCTTCCAGGGTGCGGCGCCGGGCGCGGGCCTCATCCTCGTTGATGAGGCCTGCGGAAAGGTCGGCGTCGACCGCCATCTGCTTGCCGGGCATAGCGTCCAACGTGAAGCGCGCCGCGACCTCGGCGATGCGGCCAGAGCCTTTCGTAATCACCACGAAGTTGACGATGACTAGGATCGTAAAGACGATGATCCCGATCACGAAGTTGCCGCCCATGACGAAGCCGCCGAACGCTTCGATGACCTCGCCGGCGGCGCTCGTGCCTTCGTGGCCGTGGGCGAGGATGAGCCGGGTCGACGCCAGGTTTAGGGCGAGGCGCACCATCGTCGACAACAGCAGCACGGTGGGAAACGCGTTGAAGTCGAGCGGCTTTTCGATGAACAGCGCTGTCATCAAGACCAGCACCGAAAAGGTCACGGAGAACGCCAGGCTGACGTCCAGTAGCCAGCGCGGCATCGGCAGGATCAGGACCACCAGCATCGACACCACGCCGAGGGCGAGCGCGATGTCGCCGCGTCTGAGCGCGCTAGCGACGCGCCCCCGCATATCGCCGCCGAACCCTGGCGCTGCCGCCGGCACTCCTGTTCCGTCAGCCATGGTCACGTCCGATCATGCCGTCTCCGTTGCGGTGGGCGGGAGATCACATCCCGCTGAGCGTGCAAGGCTCACCCTGCGACAATCTCAGGATGAGGTACTGCGGGTATGGTTAACGAAGCCTTACCGGCAAGCGCGGCAGCACCGAGACGCACAGCGCCTTAGCCCGTGACAGCCGTCACGCCGCAGACGGGTCGCCTACGCCGGGCATCGGCACAGCGGCGCCTTCGGCGGCGTATTGCTTCAGCTTGTTGCGGAGCGTGCGGATGGAGATGCCGAGGATGTTGGCGGCGTGGGTGCGATTGCCGAGGCAGTGGTACACGGTGTCGATGATCAGCTCCCGTTCGACCTCGGCCACGGTGCGCCCAACCATAACGGCTCCGGCGTCATCCGCGTTGAGCCGCGCTGGGCGCTTGGCTTGGCCGGACGCTGCGCCGCCGAGGCCGCCACCGACCAGGACGGCGTCAGGGCCGATGCGGTTGTTGTCGGCGAGGAGCACGGCCCGGTGGATGGCGTTCTCCAGTTCGCGCACGTTGCCGGGCCAGTCATGGCGGAGCAGGGCGTCGCGCGCTTCGTCGGTGAGCACCGGCACCGCCACGTCGTTGGCCCGCGCGTACTTCTCGAGGAAATGCCCGGCCAGAAACGCGATGTCCTGCGGCCGCTCGCGGAGCGCCGGGATGTTGAGGGTCAGCACGTTGAGCCGAAAATAGAGGTCCTGGCGGAAGGTCCCGAGGCTGACGCAGTCTTCGAGCCTGCGATTGGCGGTGGCCAGAATGCGCACGTTGATCTTGACCGGGGCGGAGCCGCCGACCCGGTCGATCTCCCGCTCCTGGATCGCCCGCAACAGCTTGGCCTGCAGGCGAATGTCCATCTCGCTGATTTCGTCGAGCAGCAGGGTGCCGCCGTTGGCTTCCTCGAAGCGGCCAATGCGCCGCGCCACGGCGCCGGTGAAAGCGCCCTTCTCGTGACCGAACAACTCCGATTCCAGAAGCTGCTCCGGAATGGCGGCGCAGTTGACGGCGACGAAGCGGCCCTGGGCGCGGCGCGAGCGGGAGTGCAGGTAGCGCGCCATAAGCTCCTTGCCGGTGCCGGAGGGGCCGTAAATGAGGACGCTGGCGTCACTCGGCGCGATGCGGTCGGCGATGGTCAGCAATTCCGCCATGCGCGGATCGCGGTGGATGATGGCGTGGCTTTCCTCTGCGACCGCCGCCAGCACTGCGGCGATGAGTTCGGCGTTCGGCGGCAGCGGCAGGTATTCCTTGGCGCCGGCCTTGATGGCGCGCACCGCGGCGCGGGTATTGTTGCCAACCCCGCAGGCGATCACCGGGATGGCGATGCGCTCCGAGGCGAGTTGCTCGATCAGGACGCCGACGTCGAGATTGACGTCGACCATGACCAGATCGGCGCCCTTGCCGGAGCGGAGGATGTCCAAGCCGCCGTCGAAGTTTTCGGCGTGCAGCACGGTGGCGCCGCGTTCAATGGCAATGCGCGAGGCGGCGCCGATGTGTCCGTTGAGAATGCCGATGATGAGTAGACGCATGATCCCGTACTCCTTGGGCGCCGCGTTAATCGAAATACCGCACGCGCTCGGCCGGCGGCAGCACGCTGTTCAGCAGTATCTCCAGCGCGCGGGGGTTTTCCTGGCGGCCGATGGAGACGGCGCCGAGAAGATAGATCTGGTTGAGCAATGCGTCCGCTGCCGACAGGCGATCCAGCCGGGTCGCCAGCGGTGAGAACACGAGGTTTGCCAGTATGGCGCCGTAAAGGGTGGTCAACAGCGCGACCGCCATGCTTGGACCGATGGCGGCCGGGTCTTCCAGGTTGCCCATCATTTGCACCAGCCCGATCAGGGTGCCGATCAGGCCCATGGCCGGCGCATACTCTGCAGCTTTGCGCAAGACGCCGGCGCTTGTAGCATCCCGCTCCCGCGTCGCCTGCAGATCGCGGATGAGGATGGCCTCCAATGTTTCCGCGGCAATGCCATCCACCGCCAGCGACACGCCCTTCTGCAGAAGCGGATGGGCGCTGATCCCCGGCAGCGCCGTCTGCAGTTGCAGGACGCCCGCCTGACGGGCGCGTTCGGCGAGGGCCAGCACCTGCATCGCCGCTTCTCCCGGATCGCGGCCGGTGTGGAGCAGGGCCCGGGCGGTGACGCCGAGGGCGTTGACCACGTCTCGGAGCGAATAGCAGATGGTGACGACACAGAACGTTCCGCCGAGGACGATCAGGAGCGAAGGCGCGTTGATGAACGGTCTCGGGCTGCCGCCGATGACGATGGCCAACACGATCATCGCCAAGCCGCAGGCAAGCCCGGCGACCGTTGCCCGATCGACCGGCGCCTTCTTCCGGACCGGCGTGGGTGCGCCCCGCGGCAGAGTGACGTTCATGTCGGCCTCGGCGTCGGCAGCCATGTCAGCCCCGGTCGCCCTTGACGATCTCGGTCATCGTGACGCCGAGGCGATCCTCGACGACGACCACTTCACCCCGCGCCACCAGGCGATTGTTCACGTAGATGTCGATGGCTTCACCGACCTTTCTGTCCAACTCGACCACGGCGCCGCGGCCGAGCTTGAGGAGCTGATTGACCTCCATGGTGGCACGGCCGAGGACGGCCGAAACCTGCACCGGAATGTCGTAGACGGCCTCCAGGTCCTGGATGCCGCGCCGGGCGGCGGCATCCGACCCGCGCGAGTTCCCATCAGAACTCCTGCCGGCCGCCGCTCCACCTTTGGAGGCGGCCTGATCAAGGTTCTGGAAGTCCATGTTGGCCTGTTCAGACATGACGTTCTCCTACCTGTTCAAGTGGGCCGCTTCAGGCGTCCCGATGGTGTCGGTGATGATGGCGTCGATCGAGGCCCGCAGCGCGGCGACGTCTCGGCAGGCGCCGCCGCCGGCCCATGCAATCCGGCAGTCGCCCGCCGCCATGGCGTCGTCGGCGACCACGTCGACCTGTCCGGCGAATCCTCGGGATCCGGCCAGCGCCTGAATTCGTTCGGCGACTGCCTCGCGGAGCGCGCCGGCAACCGTTATCGTCAGCTTCGGCTGATCGAGAACCTGCCCCATGACCGCTCCAGTGACGCGCGCGATCTCGCCGAGCGCGCCCCGGCGGCTGAGATCGGGGAGGAGCTTGTCGACGATCGCGGTGGCCAGCGCTGTCGCCTGACGGGCGATCGCTGCGTCGCTGGCCTGCGCAGCGGAGAGGGTCTGCGCGAGACGCTCGCCGATCATCGCCAAAGCGCCTGCGATGCGTTGCTCGGCATCCTCGGCGGCCAGCGCTTCCGCTTCGCGGCGCCCCTGCGCAACGCCCTCCGCCACGCCGTCCGCATATGCCCGCGTCACGTCCTCTTGGCTGAACACCGGCGCCGCCGGCTCCTCATGAAGGACGACGACGTCCGCGTCGGCGGTCGCGTGCGGCGGCGTCGGTGCCGGATGCTCGAAGCTGCGCTCGAAGCGGTACTTGACGACGTTGGACATGGCCTCAGTACACCAGTTCGTCTTTGTCGCTGCCGGTCGCGACGGTGATCTCGCCGGCGTCGATCAGCGTCTTGGCGACAGTGACGATCCCGGCCTGGGCCTCGTCCACCTCCCGCAGCCGAACCGGCCCGAGTGCTTCCATGTCTTCCCGCATCATCTTGGCGGCGCGTTCCGACATGTTGGTGAAGATCAGTTCCTTGACCTTCTCGGAGGCCCCCTTGAGCGCCATCGCCAGTTGGTCCTTCTCAACCCGGCGCAGCAATTGCTGAATGCCGCTGCCGTCGATACGAGACAGATCCTCGAGGGTGAACATGAGTTGCTTGATGCGGTCGGCGGCGTCGCGGTTGCGTTCCTCGAGCGCCGACAGGAACCGGTTCTCGGTGGTGCGATCGAAATTATTGAAAATTTCGGCCATCATTTCGTGGGAGTCGCGCCGTGAGGTGCGAGCCAGGTTGGTCATGAACTCGGTGCGCAGCGTGCGCTCGATGTGATCGAGGATGTCCTTCTGCACGGTCTCCATGCGCAGCATGCGGAGCACCACTTCCATGGCGAAGTTCTCTGGCAGCATGGAGAGCACGTGGGCGGCATGATCGGCCTTGATCTTGGAGAGCACCACCGCCACGGTCTGCGGGTACTCGTTCTTCAGGTAGTTGGCGAGCACCGCCTCGTTGACGTTGCCGAGTTTGTCCCACATGGTGCGGCCGGCCGGGCCGCGGATCTCGTCCATGATCTGGTTGACCCGATCACTGTCGAGATACTTGCTGAGCAGGCGCTCGGTGGAGTGGTAGCTGCCGACCAGCGAGCCGGTGGCGGAGAGCTGGTCGGTGAACTCCACGAACAGGCGCTCGACGATCGCGGAACTGACGGTGCCGAGGTTGGCCATGCTCTGCGACAGCTCTTTGATCTCGTCCACATCCATTCGCTCAACCAGCTTGCCCGCGTTGCTGTCGCCGAGCGCGAGCAGGAATACCGCCGCTTTCTGCTGGCCGCTGAGTTGGCGGATGTCATCGTTGAGACGGGCCATGTGTCATCTTTCCCGTGATCGGTCGGTTGAGGTTTGGGTCAGCGCTCTTCGTTGAGCCAGCTGCGAAGGATGGAAAGCGCTTCCTCCGGATGGCGATCCACGATCTCGCCGACCTTTTTCACCATAGACGCGCGCACGCGGCCTTCGACGCGATCGAGGTCGATCATTTCGTCGCGATCCCCGCCGCCGCTGGCGTCGCCAAGGGCCGCAAGGGCGTTGCCGCCCGAACCGGCCAGCGCCGGCAAATCGGACGAGGGACCGGTCAGCGCTGTCGCATTGTCGCCGCCGCTGCTTGGCATGATCTCCAGCGTCCGCGTCATCAGCGGGCGGATGACGAGCAGAATGACCAGGAGGGCCAGCACCAACAGCGCCAGATACTCCGCAAGCTTGAACACGTCGGCTTTGGTAAGGCCGAGGATCAGCGTGGCGTCGTCCTCGATCATCGGTCCTGCGTCTGCGAACTGCATGTTGATCACTTCGACCGTGTCGCCGCGACCGGCATTGAAGCCGATGGCGCCGCGCACCAGGGTTGCGAGCAGGTCCAGTTCGTCCTGACTGCGCGGCGTGTAGGTCATGGTGCCGTCGCCGGCGTCGACGTAGGTGCCGTCGAGCAGCACCGCCACCGACAGGCGGTTGACGATCCCGGCCTCGCGGACGTGGTTGATGACTTTCTTGGAAATTTCGTAGTTGACCGTCTCTTCGGTGCGGGATTCGTTGGATTGGGCGCCGGCCGTGCCGAGGCCGGTGTCGCCGGGGTCCGGCAGATTGCCTTCGACGCTGACCACCGGATCGTCGATCCCTTCCTGATTGGCCGCCTGTTCCTCGATCGTTTGGGTGGATCGCACCACCTGGCCGTCGGGATCGTAGATCTCCTCACTGGTGTTGACGCGGTCGAAGTCCATATCGGCGGTGACTTCGGCACGAACCTTGCCGGGGCCGACGGTACGCTCGAGCAGGCGCTCGACCGTCTGCGCCAGGTGTGTTTCCACACGAGCGCGCTGCTGCTCCGCCCTCTGGTTGAACGCGGCGGCGGTGTCCTGATCCTCGAAGCCGCCGGCGAGCAGGGTTCCCTTGTCGTCGATGACCGAAATGTGGCCGGGAACGAGCCCGGGGACGCTCGATGCGATCAGGTTTTGAACGGCCAGCACCTGGGAGGTGCTGAGCCGCTGGTTGCCGCGCATCTTGAGGACGACGGATGCGCTCGGCTCCTGGCGCTGGCGGCTGAACAGCTCCCGCTTCGGCAACACCAGGTGGACCCGAGCGCCCTGCACGCCGTCGATGGAGCGAATGGTGCGCGCCAGCTCGCCCTCGAGCGCCCGCACCAGGTTGATGTTCTGCATGAAGTCGGTGGCGCCGAAGGTGTCGGCCTTATCAAACAACTCATAGCCCATGGAACCGCCGGTTGGCAGACCCTGGTCAGCAAGGCGCACCCGGGTGCGCGGCACCATGTCGGCGGGGACATAGATGGCGGCGCCGTCGCTCTTGAGCTCGTAGGGAATGCCACTTTTTTCCAGTTCGGCCACCACTGCCGCCGAATCCGCCATCTCCAGATCCGTGTAGAGGAGAGCGAACTGCGGCGTCGCCAGGCGCGCCATGATCCACACGAAAAAGCCGACGGTCGCTGCCATCACGCCGGCGATGATGGCGAGGCGCGTCGCGCCAAGATTCCGGAAGATCTGGAGGACAGCGTCCATGGCGAACCTTCGAGCCGTGTGGGAAAACGATGCGCGTCATGTCTTGGAATGTCTTGGGGCGTCGTTTCTCGAACGCGACCGTAAGGCTCGCTTGGTGAAGAAGTGGTTAACCGGTGGGAAGAACTTGCCGGCCGTCGCCGGGGCGGGGAAGGCGCGGCGGCGTCAGGTGTGCTGGCGGACGCGGGCCCGGAGGCCATCGACGCCGTGCTGCTTCAGTCCGCGTTCCCATGCCAGGAATTCCTCCACCGAGAGGGCGTAGCGGGCGCACACCTCCTCCAGGGTGATCAGCCCATCCTGAACGGCGGCGACCACCCGGGCCTTGCGGCGAACCACCCAGCGGACGGTGTTGCTGGGAGGCAGATCCGGCTCGGCGCTTGTGGAGGGAGGGTGCTTGCTGTTGATCATCGCTGACGCCATCTGGCCTTTCTCGTCGCCTTGAGTGAGGGAATTGTTGCGCAGCCGATTTAAAAACAGGCTAACGAAATCAATCATTAAGCAGGCAATCCGCTGACTTAATTGACTAAAATGAGTATCCTCAACGGGGCCCCAACTCGCTGTCGGGGCCCCGCCTGGGATTTCATGCCTTCAGCCGAACCGGTTCAACGTTACCGCTTGATGCGCATCAGTTCCTCGAGCATTTCGTCGGATGTCGAGATCACCCGCGTCGACGCGGAGTAGGCACGCTGGACGATGATCATGTCCGAGAACTGGGTGCCGATGTCGACGGTCGAGCCCTCCAGGGCGCTTTGGTTGATGGTGCCAGCCGGGCTGGTGCCGGCAATCCTGAGGATCGGCTCGCCCGACGCCGCGGTGGCGTTGAACACGTTGCCGGAGCGGCTGCTGAGCCCGGCCGGGCTGGTGAACGTCACCACCGGAAGCTGAAAGATCGGCCGCATTTGGCCGTTGTCGAAGATGGCGGTGAGCAGCCCGTCCTCGGAAACCGAGAGCCCGGCAAAGCTGCCGAACTGGGCGCCGTTCTGCTGCGTGAAGCCAGGGGTGAAATCCTGGCCGAACTGGGTAATGCCCATTGGTTCGCCGGGGGTGCCGAAATCGAGCGAGATGCGGTGAATGTCCGCGAAGCCGTCGGAGTCGATGTCGGTCTCGTTCATATCCCCGGCTCCGTCGGTGAAACCAACAATGGCCAACTCGCTGGCGTTGAACGCCATCGGCAGGCCGTCGGCAGAAAACTGGATGGCGGGCCCGGTCACCGTCTTCTGCTTGACGACGAACGTGGACGCATTGGCGACAATGCTCGATGAGGCGCCCTGGGCGGTCACCGCCTTCCCGTTGGCGTCCTTCAGGTTACTGAGGTCGACCGTGACATCCTCCGCCGCCCCTCCGGTAACGGTGCCGCCGGTGATGATAATGGCGGTCGGATCACCTGGCTTGGTGGCGATGACATGGTCTCCCGCGGCCCCTGCAAATTCGGCGTCGCTCGCCTTGACGGAGGCGACGAGGCCGGCGACGGCGTCGGCAAGGTTGGTGACGCCTGCGTTGGGCCACGACGCAGTGCCGTAGGTGTAGGTGTTGCCGTTGATGTCGACGCTGGTCGTGCCGGGCGCCCAGGTCGTCGGGTCGCCGGTGAACTCGAGCTGGCCGACGCTCTGATAGACGCCGGTGCCGGAGTTGTCATAGACGGTGGCAGCGGCGGCATGGGACGGTGGTTCCAGCCGCAGGTCCCACTGGTTCGCTGCCGACTTGTTGAACTGGAAGCTGATGCCGGTGGCGTTGCCGAGGCTGTTGAACATCCGGACGTCGATGGTGTGCTGATCACCGACCGCGGCGCTGGCCGGGAGATTGGCCCCGAGTGCGATGCTGGAGGTCGGCGTGGCGGTGCCGCCGACGCGGTCGAGGTTGACGGTTTCGAAGAAGTCGGGAGAGATGATGTTCCGATTAGTCTGAGCGGCGCCGCTGCCGGACGGTAGCACCGTATTGCCCAGGACGTCGACCGGCCAGCCTTGCAGATAGAAGCCGGCAGTGTTGCGGAGGTAGCCCTGCTCGTCCTTATAGAAGGAGCCAGCACGGGTATAGAGAAACTCGTCGCCGTTGCCGGGCTGGCTCGCTTCGTTGACAAGGAAAAAGCCGTCGCCGGAAATCGCCAGGTCGGTCTGCGAGGTGGTCGACTGCAACAGCCCCTGCGCGCCGTTCAAGGTCAGCGGCCGGGCCTGTACGCCGCCGGCTGAATGGAACGTGCTCGAAGCCTGGGCGGTGACCAGGGTCATGAAGCTGGTTTCGGTTTCCTTGTAGCCGACGGTGTTCACGTTGGTGATGTTGTCGGCAATGGCGCCCATGGCGCTGCTCTGGGCGGTGAGGCCGGAAACGCCGGCGTTGAGTGCACCAAACAAGCTCATCGATAGTCTCCTGTCTTGAGATCAGGCTTGAATCTAGGCTTCGGAATCGGACGCGGGCTCGCCGCGGTCGGTGACTTGCCGTTCGGGTTCCCTTACGGAAAGCACGTCTTCCATGGGGATCTGGACGTCGCCCATGAACAGGACGGCGCGACCGCCGTCGGCGGCGGCGCCGGTAATGCGGCCGTACACCGTTTGCGAAACCGGCATTGGCGACTGGTCGCCATGTTTCGCCGAAACGTCCAGGGTGTAGACACCGTCCGGCAGCGGGCGACCGTCGGCATCGTGGCCGTCCCACTCGAAGGAGTGGCGCCCAGCGCCGGTTTCGCCGCCGATGGTGTAGACCGGCTGCCCGCGGTCGTTCTTCACGACCAGCGTCGTCTCCAGCGCCGTTTCGGGGAGGGTATAGGAGGCCTGCGCCCCACCGTCCGCCAGGGTGAAGCTCTTACCTTCAGCTTCCACCATCGTGCCGAGATAGTTGACCATGGCGGCGGCCTGGTTGCTTTCCTGCAGTCCGACCAAGGTCTCCAGGTGCGAGTTCTGGTAGATCTGCTGCTCGACGTTGGCGAACTGCACCAGTTGCGAGGTGAATTCGTTGGCGTCCATCGGGTCCAGCGGATCCTGGGCCTGAAGCTGAGTCACGAGCAGATTGAGGAAGTTGAAGAGATCCTCCTCGAGCCTCTGCTGATCGGCACCGGCCTTGCCGGTCGCGGTCGCCGTGGTTGTCGCAGCACTGTCGATGATCATCGTGTGGCTCCGCCTTCAGATAACGTCATGCGCGAATGTCGAGGCGCCCGGCGCCGGCCGCTCCGGACTCGGCGGGGGACCACCCGCCGCTGCCGTCAGTCCCAGTGTCGTGCCCGCCTTCGGCCGCACTCCCCCCGCCATTGCCGCCATGGGGCGAACGCTGCTCTCCGTGGCTGTTGGCTTGGCCGCGCAGGTTGAAATTGAGGCTGTTCGAGTCTGTCTTGAGGCCGGCCTGCTGCAACGCCTGTTCAAGCGCCCGGGAGTCGTTCTGTAAGAGTTCGAGCGCCTGACGGGTTTCCGCGGTGACGGTGGCGGTGACCCGCCCGTCGCCGGTCATTTCCAGATGCACGTCGATGCGCCCGAGAGACTGGGGCTTGAGCTGGATGTCGATGCGGTCAATGCCGTTCTTGATCGCCTTGGTGATGTGCACCGACACCTGATCGCCGAGGCCGGGCTTGCGGGGGACCGGGCCGCTCGGGTGTTCGGCCTTCAGATCCGCCCTGAGTGCCTCGGCGAAACGGCCGTGGGATGTTCCCGCCGCGCCGTCCCCAAGAGCCTCGCCGGCCGGCGACGCCGTGGCGAAACCGGCGCCCGGAAGCGACGGCCGCTCGCCGGCCTGTTGAGTGGCGCCTGCCGTGGCGCCGGTGCTGCCGAACATGGCCGGTGACGCGGGCTGAGTCCCCGGCTGTCCCGCGGCAGGCTGCCCGGCCAGGGCAGCGGCAGCAGCGACAGGAATTGTCGCTCCTGGTGTTCCCGCCTTGGTGGCCGCCGCCGCTTGTTGCGCGGCGGCGGTGTTCCCGGGTGTCGATTTGCGGCGCTGCTGCGTCATTTCCGACGCGCCGGCGCCGACGAGATCAGACGCTGCGATGAGAGCGGACAGGGGGGACGACTGCAGCGCCTCCGCGTTCCTGGTGACGTTGATCGTCGCCTGCGCCAGACGCGGGTCGGCCGCCGCGCCAGCGTTGCCGGCCGCGGCAGGGGGCTGCGTGGGCTCGCCCGATACGGGGGCGGGAGCAGGGGGCAGCACCGCCGCCGGACGGTGTGGCGAGGCGGGAGCCGGTTGGCCTCCCGCAGCGCTGCGGTCCATCTCCGGCGTCGCCCGTCTTTCCCCGGCGTCGACTCCCGCATCGACGGCGGTGGCGGGCGCGCCGGCAGCCGGCGTGATGTTGGTCTTCGCTGCCGCGGCGGGTCCTTCTGCGGCATCGGCTTCGGTCTCCGCCGGACGCATACCCTCACCGGTAGCGAAAGGCAGTTCCGTCGCTTCGCCCCCGGTGCCGGCAGCCGCGGGCACGAAGGGGTATCCGGCGGCCGCCACGGAAGCGGGCGTCGACCCCGCTGGCGACGATTCCGCTACTGCCGCTACCACCATTTCCGCCCCGCCGGAGGGGTCGGCGTTCTGCGCCGCACCTGGCTGCTCATCCGTCTCGCGGGTCGCCACGTCCCGATCACGCGCGGCGTCGCCGCGCCGGGATTGCGGCGTTCGATGTTCCGAACGATCCGCAGCGGCGGTTTCTCTTGGCTCCTCGGCCCGGTCACCGCCGGGCGCACCGGCGCGTTCGGAAGCGTGCTCGCGCTGGTCGCGGCGACCAGGCGTCGCCGCTTCGATTTTCGCTGCCGGCGGGAGCGAGCGTTCCGGAAGCGGCGTTGTATCCGCCGGGACACGTCCTTCACGGCCAGACATCGCGTCGACGAGCAGACCCTCGAACGCGCCGCCGCCGCCGGCCGCGTTCGCGGCGGCGAAGGCGGACGCCCCGGTCGTCAGCGTCGAGAACTGTCTATAGACGCGCGCATACGTTGTTGTTCGATCGAGGTCCGGCGGGGTCGAAGCGTCCATCTTGATCGGTCTCCATCATGATCTGCACCAGATCCATACGACCGGGAGCAATCACCGGGCCAATCCGGCACGCGGATAAAAGTCTTACGTTGCAATTAGTTGTGGCGTCAGCGAGTGACGATGGGGCGGACATGGGCAGACCTGCACCGGCAATTTTTTCCGGCACCGCGCAAGTTCACGCAAAAGCGGTAGCACTGCAAAAAAAACCCTCTTTGCGAGAAATAACGCTGGACAAAACACGTTTAGGTTGTTACAGTCCATAGTTGTCGGCGCGAGAATGCGCCTCACCCTCGAGCCCTAGAAATGGAGCCTTATCATGGCGGGTATCGTTCTTTCCTCTTCCGTTCGTACAAACCTCCTTACCCTGCAGTCCACCTCGGACCTGATCGGCCGTACGCAGAATCGCCTTGCCACCGGCATGTCCGTTTCCAGCCCGATCGACAGTGCAGTGAAGTATTTTGCATCCAAATCATTGAGTGATCGTGCCTCGGACCTTTCCGAGCGCAAGGACGGCATCGACCAGGGTGTTAGCGCGCTGGAGACGGCGCTCGAGGCGACCTCCGCGATGGAAGAGCTGACGCAGCAGATGAAGGGTATCATCGACGCGGCGCGCAGCCAGACCCAGTCCCAGCGCGCCGAGGCCGGAGCGCAGTTGGCCGAGTTGGCTCAGCAGATCCAGAACCTGGTCGACGACGCCAGCTACAAAGGCCTCAACCTGCTCAACAGCAGCGCCTCGACCTTGAGCGTCCGTTTCAGCGACAAGGCCGACTCCAAGCTCGACATCAACGGCGTCAACTTCAACGCCGAGGCCTACTTCCAGGATACCGCCGGCGCCAGTCTCGGCGTCAGCGCGTTCAGCGGCGTCCAGATCGCTTGCGCCTTGGGCATTTCTGCCGGCTTAAGCGTGGCCGCCTTCTCGGCTGCTACTCAACTGGCCGACTTCAATGCCGTCGCCGATACCGCGATCAAGAGCCTGGAAAGCACGATCTCCAACTTGCGCTCGAAGTCCGCGACGATGGCCGCCAATGCATCCATCCTAAAGGTGCGGCTCGACTTCACGTCCGAGTACGTCAACAAGCTGCAGGTCGGCGCCGACAAGCTGTCGCTGGCGAACCTTAACGAAGAAGGGGCCAACCTGGTCGCCCTTCAGACCCGGCAGCAGATCGGGACCCAGGCCCTGGCGTTCGCGGGCCAGGCAGAACAGTCGATCATGCAGCTCTTCCGGTAGACGCTGCAGACGGCGATTCGCCCGGGGGAGGCCTTGCGCCTCCCCCTTTTTCTGTCCGTATTACGATATTTGTCTGGACCACAAGCACCTTTAACGGGTTATATATCGCAGCTTCGCCGGCAATGGTTGTGGGTGGCCGACGACCATGCCCCCGCAGTCATGACGCGGTCGCAAGAGGGAACATGCAATGGCCCTGGTGATCCACATCAAGAAAGACCAGCAGATCATTCTCAACGGCGCCGTCGTCGAGAACGCGTCGGGCAAGACGATCAGCCTTATCCTCAAGAACGAAGCCGCCGTGCTGCGCTCCGAAGACATCCTGGCGCCGGACGATGCGGTCACGCCGGCCAGCCGCGTGTACTACGCCCTGCAGTGCGTCTACCTCTTCCCGGAGCGGCGTGGCGCCCATTTACGCACTTTTAACGAGCTGGTTGCAAGTTATCTCCATGCAGCGCCGAGCGCGCGCAGCATCGTCGCGGCCATCCTGGCGGCAGTGGAGAACGAGCAATACTACGCCGCGCTGAAGAAGGCCCAGGAGCTGATCAAACACGAGGGAAAGGTCCTGACCCATGCCCAACACCAACTTGATAAAGAGCTACACGTCGACGCCGCAACCGGGAAATCCGAGGGCGACCGAGGCTTGGGCGCTGACGCAGGCTGCATTGCGCTTGAAAGACGCGCGGGAGGCCAATGACCGCGCGGCCATCCTCGCCGCGGTCCGCCTCAACTGGCGGTTATGGACAATTTTCCAGGCGGAGTTGCTGGATCCCAACTGCATGGTGCCCGAAAGTGTGCGCGCCAATGTCCTTTCGCTGGCCAATTTTGTCGACAAGCACTCGGTCGAGCTGGTGGCCAGGCCGGTGCCGGATAAGCTCGATATCCTCATTTCGATCAACCGTGAGCTGGCGGGGGGCCTGAACGAGATCCCCGAACCGGCGTCCAATGACATTGCTGCCGCCGCTCCGGCGACCCGCCCGGCGCCCGCCTTCGCCAGCTTGACCGTATCCGCCTAGGTGCCGTCGTCCGACGTCATGACGGCGGGTGACGGCCGCCACGAGGGCGTCAGGGGCTTCCTCGACGCCGCCACCACCAGCGCCGAACGGCAGGACTGGGCCGAGGTCGCAGCTCGTGCAGCGTTGCTGCTGGAATCGGACCCGGAGTGCGCCGAGGCTCTGTTTGTGCAGGCCACGCTGGCCATCGTTGGGCAAGATCTGGCTGCCGGGGCGGGTCTGGCGCTGCGGGCTATGGAGAGTGGCTTGAACGCCGGCGAATGCGCCGACCTGCTCGCCGTCGCCCACGGTATGGCCGGAGACTTCAATATCGCCGTGTACTACGCAAAGCTCGCGACGGCGTTGCCGGCGTCGCCGGAGCTTCGGGCGTTGGTGCCGCCATCTATTCCGTCCTTCGCGCATGTGCTGGAGACGATGTCCGAGCGGCCGTTGCTGAAACGAGCCACCCGGCATCTCGTCGCTGGCCAGTGGCGGGAGGCCGAGCGGTGGTTTCGCCAGCACCTGGCCTTCGAGCCGGCCGACCGCGAGGCGCATCTGGGCCTCGGGAGGTCTTTGCTGGAGCAAGGAGTGCCGCGCGCCGCGGTCGAAGCGCTGCGGGCAGCGCGCCACCTGTTGCCGGATGATCCGGAGCTTGCGAGCCTGCTCGGAAAGGCTCTCTCCCAGATCGGTGAGCGCGACGAAGCGGGAGCCTGCCACCGTTGGGCCCAGTCGCTGGAGCCGCACGATCCCGCCATCCACTCGGCGCCGTTGCTGGACGCACTCGGTGACAGCGCCGCCCGCCCCGATGACCTGGCTGCCGACTTCCAGGCGTGGGGGCGCCGCTTCGGCGTTGCGACCTCCGCCAGTGCCGGCGAGACCGTCCTGCGCCGCGCGGGCGGCGTGCTTTCGACCATCGGCTACGTGGTTGGCGGCCTGGGCGCGAGCGGGCAGGGACAAGCCGTCGCCCGCATTCTCGGTCGACGCAACGCCGGGCTCTATCAGGCTGTCGGCTTCGGCTTCGGCACCCTGACCGACGCCGCCAACGTTCCGTTCCAGAAGTGCTTCGATCGCTGGCAAGACGTGGAGGGAGTGGACCCCGCGACCCTGCAGGCCATGGTCATCGCCGAGGGGGTGGACGTCCTGGTCGATGCCGCCGGATTCACCGCTCCCCGACTGCTCTCCGCGTTCGGCGGGCGGATGGCGCCATGTCAGGTCGCTTGGCTCTACACGCCCTATGGCACCGGCCTCGCCGCCATGGACTTCTTGTTGACCGACCGCTTCGTCGATCCGGATCCGGCAGTCGCGTCGGAACTCAGGGAAGAGCCGGAAATGCTCGCCGGCGGCGCCGTCGTCGCCGTGCCTCCGTTGGCCAACCGGGCGACAAAAGCGCGAACCGAAGACGATCAGTTGGTGCTGGCGGCAGATGCGTCCCTTGGCGATCTCGACGGCCGCACCATCGAAGCCTGGGCACACATCCTGCACACGCTTCCCGGCTCCGTCCTTGTGCTCAAGAACCATGACTTTCAGGCGACGGACAACCTCGCCCGGATGATTGGCATGTTCGGCAACTTTGGCCTCGCCGACCGCGTCGATGTGGTGAGCGAGGACGATGGTGCGGCGTTCTACGCCTGCGGCGACGTCGCTCTGCTGCCGTTTGCCTCTCCCGACCCGCAATCCGTAGTCGACGCCCTCGCGGCCGGTATTCCGGTCATTTGCCCGGCCGGCCGCGGCCGCCACGCCCGCTACGCCGCCAGCGTCATCCACCATCTCGGCTTGGCTGATCGCATGGTCGCCGCCGACCTCGCTCAGTACGTGCAGGCCGCCGTCGCCTGGGCGGCGGATCCGGTGGAAAGACAGCGACTGCGCGGCGCCCTGCCCAGCCATCTGCAACAAGCGCCGCTGTTCGATCCCGACCGCAGAATGCGGGAGTTGGAAGCGTCCTTCGAAGCGATGTGGCGGAGGACCCGCCTCCGCTACGGCGTCGAAGCGCCGTCGGACAGGTGCTCGGCATGACCCGCGTCAACCCGGACCTGTTTCAGCGCAACCTCGACGCGCTCCGCGAGCGGCACCCGGAAGTGGCGGCGAAGGTCGACGCGGTCACCGAGACGGCCAGCAACGTCGTGGTGAAGGACGGCGTCGCGGTCAACGTGGACCTCGGCACCGGCATGCTCTATCCGGATCCGGAGCCAGGCTGGTCGATGACGCAGAAGAAGGCGTTCGAGGACTTTCCCGACCGCATCGGCTTCAGCGACCCGAACCACTGCAACTTCTCCGATATCACCCTGAAACTGCACGGCGATCTGGTCAGTTACCTGCGCGAGACCGGCTTCAGCGCCGATCTGGCGCCGCTGCCGGTCGTGGATGTCGGCTACGTCTTCGTGTTCGGCATCGGTCTCGGCTATCACCTCGACGGTCTGATCGAAACCACCTCCGCCCGGCATGTGGTGCTGATCGAGGCGGTGACCGAGTTCCTGGTGCATGCGCTTGGTGTCCAAGACTGGGAACGACTTATGTGCCGCGCCGAGCAGCGTGGTATCCGCTTCCATTTCGTTCTCGCCGGCGAACCGGAACTGATCAGCAACGCCATCGACACCATCGTCTCCCGCGAGGGCAACGTCTTCCTTGAGGGCTCCTACTACTTTCCGCACTACTACTCGTGGACGTTCCGTGAGGCGTTCAAGCACATCAAGGAAAGCATCAAGTCGCACTACATCACCTCGGGTTTTTTCGAAGACGAGATCGAGATGGTCCGCAACTGCGCGGTCAACCTCCGGCGCCGCGCCATGCATGTGGTGGAGACCCGCCCGGCTCGCGAACAGGTCCTGCCGGTCTTCATCGTCGGCGCCGGCCCCTCGCTTGACAACGACCTGGACGTCATCCGCAAGTGGCGGGATCGGGTGCTGGTGGTGTCCTGCGGCACCGTCCTCGGCATTCTGCTCAAGAACGGCATCCGCCCCGACATCCACTGTGAACTGGAGCGCGGCGAGGAGGTGTTCCAGGTGCTGTCGCCGCTGCGCGCCGCGTTCGGGTTCGAGGGCATGACCCTGCTCGCGACGACGACAGTGCATCCCACCGTCACGGCCCTGTTCGACAAGCACTGGTTTTTCTATCGCAGTGGCCTCAGCACCGCGACCCTGCTCCGCGGCCCCGTTTTTCCTCTGTTGGGGGTCGATCCGCTGGTCTGCAACGCCGCCTTCGCAGCCGTCGCGGAACTCGGCTTTCGCGAAATCTATCTGTTCGGCATCGATCTGGCGCAGAAAGAAAGCGGCCGTCACCACGCCAAGGACTCCGTGTACTTCGAGAACGCGGAGTGGGACGAGATCTACCGCAAGCGCTTCGATCGAGTCGTCCCCGGCAACTTCGGCGGCATCGTCGAGACCTGTTGGAACTTTGATCTGGGCCGGCAGATGCTGGCCCGTGTGCAGGCGCGCCTGCAACCGAAGCTGTTCAACTGCAGCGACGGCGCCCGGATCAATGGCGCCAAGCCACGCGTCGGCGCGTCGATCGCCATTCAAGACCGCTTGCCGGGGCGCGACCGGGTCCTCGCCCGCATCGAGCAGCAGATGCGCTTTTTCGAGAAGGGCGAAATCCTGGCAGGGATCGATTTCGACCAGCACATCGCCGGCTGCGACGCCTTCGTCACAGCGTTCGATGCCTTTCTCGACGCCGCCGCCGCCGACGACATCGGGTTCTTCGAGTTGGAAGCGCGGCTGCACGCGTTCATAGCCGAGCAAAGCGACGCCTTCCGCGGTTTCTACACCATGGCCCGCGGTTCCATCGTCTCCATGCTGCGCATCGGCGCCTTCTACGGCAACCGCATCGCCGACGAAGACGACCGCCGCGCCTACATCCGCCATTTCATCCCCTGCTACCGCGCCCGTTGTGCCGAGATGGCGGAGATCGCCCGCGCATTCCTGACTGCGATCCGCGATGATCGCGAAACCGTGGCCGACGTTCCATGTGTCGCGAGCGCCGAAATCTCGTATTAGTTGTATCATTAATATAAAAGCAACCACGATCGCCTAGTCTTCCCCCATCACGTCAAGCGCGAGCGGAGCCAACGCCGCTCCCACGGGGAAGAACGAAACTGATGACGACGATAAAGCTGATGAGCGGGCGCAAAGCGGGCGCCGCCGCCGCGAGGCCCGCATCCACCGGCGACGCTCGAGACCGTCGCTACTACACGATGCCGCTCTCCAACTACTACGATCTGTCCGTCGATCTCGCCGGCAAGTCGATCCTCGTTACCGGCGGCACCGGCTCCTTCGGCAAGCGCTTCGTGCAGACGGTGCTCGACCGCTATGAGCCCCGGCGGCTGATCATCTTTTCCCGCGACGAGCTCAAGCAGTTCGAGATGGAGCAGGCGTTCAGCCGCGCCGAGCATCCCTGCCTCCGTTACTTCATCGGCGACGTGCGCGACCGCGAGCGCCTGCAGATGGCGATGCGCGACGTCGACTACGTGATCCACGCAGCGGCGCTGAAGCACGTGCCGCTTGCCGAATACAACCCCACCGAATGCATCCGCACCAACGTGCTCGGCGCCGAGAACGTGGTCCAGGCGGCGTTCCACTGCGGCGTCAGGAAGGTCATCGCGCTCTCCACCGACAAGGCCGCCAATCCTATCAACCTCTACGGCGCCTCCAAGCTGGCCTCGGACAAGATCTTCGTCGCCGCCAACAACCTGAGCGGCAAGACCGGCACCCGCTTCGCCGTGGTGCGCTATGGCAACGTCGTCGGTTCCCGCGGCAGCGTCATTCCCTTCTTCCAGCGCCTCAAGC
Organism: Rhodospirillales bacterium; assembly: GCA_016710335.1. Classification (NCBI taxonomy): domain Bacteria; kingdom Pseudomonadati; phylum Pseudomonadota; class Alphaproteobacteria; order Rhodospirillales; species Rhodospirillales bacterium. The sequence continues at coordinate 94,855 of JADJXQ010000008.1, read as the reverse complement.
GGGAAGGGGCGGACACCCTCCCGATCACCGACGAGCGCATGACCCGGTTCTGGATCACCCTGCAGCAGGGCGTCGATTTCGTGCTGTCGTGCCTGAAGATCGCCCGCGGCGGCGAGATCTTCGTGCCCAAGATCCCGAGCATGCGGATGACCGACCTCGCCGCCTCCCTGGCGCCGGGCATCCCGATGCGCACCGTCGGCATCCGTCCGGGAGAGAAGCTGCACGAGGTGATGATCACCGCCGACGACGCCCGCTCGACGGTCGAACTCAAGGACCGCTTCGTCATCCGCCCTGCCTTCAAGTTCTGGGGAGACGATGACGGCGACACCGATCCGGAGATCGAGGGAACCCCCGTTCCCGAAGGCTTCGTCTTCTCCAGCGACGTCAACGACAACTGGCTCGACGAAGCGGGCCTCGACCGCATGCTGAAAGAACTGGCTTGATCCCCATGAATCGAACTTCGAACCACGCCGCCGTCGAGCAGGCGCCCGTCACCGGCGTCGTCATCCAGGCCCGCATCGGCTCGACCCGGCTCCCCGGCAAGGTCCTGATGGACCTCGGCGGCCGCACCGTTCTGTCGCACGTGATCGAGCGCTGCCAGGCGATCGAGGGGGTCGACGTGGTCGCTTGCGCCGTGCCCAAAAGCAAAGCCGATGATCCCGTCGCCGAGGAAGCCACGCGCAACGGCGCCGCCGTGTTCCGCGGCGCAGAGAAGGACGTGCTCGGCCGCGTGCTGGGCTGTGCCCGCGCCCAAGCCATGCACATCGTCATGCGCATCACCGCCGATTGTCCGCTGCTCGATCCCACGGTTTGCGCCGGCGTGTTGCGTCTGCAGCGGGTCACCGGCGCCGACTACGTCTCTAACGATATGAAGTTGTGCTGGCCGCGCGGCCTCGATTGCGAGGTGGTGACGCGGGCCTGGTTGGAGCGCGCCGCCGAAGAGGCGACCGATGCGGAAGACCGGGAACATGTCACCCGCTACATCCGCCGCCATCCAGAAGTGCACTGGGAGCACCTGCCGCTGCTCGGCAAGAGCGTCCAGCACATCCGCCTCACCCTCGACACCGAGGACGACCTCCGCGACCTGCGCCGCATCGTCGCGACGCTGCCGCCGGGGCGCACTGGCTGGGGCTATGACAGGGTGCTGCGTCTCGTCGCTGCCGATCCCGAACTGGCCGGTCGCCTGAACGGCCGCGGCCAGCATGATGGTCTGTGGATGGTGCGGGGGATCTAGGGCATGTCTATCCGCGGTCGTGCCGTGCCGCCGCTGGCGGTTGTCCGCTGCGACGCGTCAGCGGATCTCGGCGGTGGTCATCTCGCACGCTGCAGTGCCTTGGCGGCGGCGTTGAAGCGCCGCGGCTGGCGCGTCAGCTTGGCAATTCATGCCGACTCGAATGCGGCCTCGCACAGCGCCGGCGCGAACTTTCAGCACATCATCAGGCTTGAAGCGGGGGACGAAGCGGCGGCCATCGGCGCCGCACTCGGCGAGCGTGCCGAGCTTGTGGTGGTCGATCATTACCACCGCGGCCGCAGCTTCCAGACGGCGTGCCGCGCCTGGGCGGATCGGGTGCTGGTCCTGTCTGACGTCCCCGACCGTCACCACGACGCCGACATTCTGCTCGATGACGCCTTCGGACGCGCCGCTGAAGACTATCGGCGCCTGGTTTCACCGGCGTGCCAAGTGCTCACCGGCAGTCGCTTTGCGTTGCTCGATCCCGCGTTTGCCGCCGCCCGTCCGGCCGCGATCGCGCGCCGCGGCGAACACCGTCCCGTGTCGCGACTGCTGGTCGCCATGGGCGCTGCCGACATCGACAACGTCACGGCCATGGTGCTGGATGCGGTCGCCGTCAGCCGTCTTTCCTGCGCGGTGGACGTGGTGCTCGGCGACGATGCGCCGCACAAGGCCGAAGTGGCCGAGCGCCTCGCCGCGCTTTCCCAGCCGGCACGGCTGCACGTCGGCGTCGGCGTTCGGTCCATGGTCGATCTGACGACCGACGCCGACCTCGCCGTCGGCGCCGGCGGCACCATGTCGTGGGAGCGCTGCTGCCTCGGCCTGCCGACCATCCTGATCACGACCGGCGCCAACCAGGAGGTCCACGCCGCCAATCTCGCCGCCGCAGGCGCGGTGTGGCTGTCGGGCTCGCACGCGGATGTTTCCGCCGGCTCCATTCGCGATGATCTCCTCGCCATCGCCGCCGATGCGGCGGCGCGCCGACGATTGAGCGCATCCGCCGCGGCCGTATGCGACGGCCGTGGCGCCGATCGCGTCTCGGCCGTCATCGACGAAACCGTCCGCGGCATAGCCCCGCACCCTCAATTCTGTTCGGGAGACGCATGAGCCATGGTCGCTTTTGACAGCCGCTTGCTGGACGATCTGGAGCGTATCGGCGGCCACTACACCGATCTCGTCGGCAAGCACGGCGACGGCCCGCAGTCGGCGCAGTGGCGCGACCGCGAGTCCCAGGAACGGCGTATGCGCGTTCTCGCCGAGGTCGGCGACCTTAGCGGCGCCAAGGTTCTCGATTTCGGCTGCGGCACCGGCCACCTGCTCGACTTCCTCCGCGAATTCTGCGCCTTTCCCGGCGAGTACGTCGGCTATGACATCTGCGCGGACGCGATCCGGTTGGCGTCGGAGAAGTACCCCGCCATTCGCTTCGAGCGCCGCAACATCCTCGTCGACGCTATCGAGGAAGACTTCGACTACGTGCTGATCAGCGGCGTCTTCAATCACCGAACGGTCGACAGTTGGGGTCTGCTGCGCACCGTCCTGTCGCTGTTGTTCGCCCACACCCGCAAGGCGCTCGCCTTCAACCTGCTCTCCACCTACGTCGACTACTGCGATCCGGAACTCGCCTACGTCAGGCCGGAGGCGGTGTTCGCGTTCTGCAAGGAGACGCTGTCGCCGCTGGTGACGCTTCGCCACGACTACTGCATCAAGCCCGGCGTCGTGCCGTTCGAATTCACCGTCTACGTGCACCAGACCGACATCCCGGTCCGCAAGAGCCTCCTGCGGCTCGGCCAGGTGTAGGGAGGACAAGCGCCATGACGGTGGTGATCACCCAGCCGACCTACATGCCCTGGCTCGGCTACTTCGAGCAGATGGCGGCGGCCGACGATTACGTCATCCTTGATGCCGTCCAGTTCACCAAGCAGAGCTGGCAGAGCCGCAACCGCATCAAGGGCGCGGACGGCGCGCCCCTCTGGCTCACGGTGCCGATTGCCGCCCATCCGCTCGACACGCCCATCCATGACATCCGCATCGCGCCGACGCCGCCCCAGTGGCGCCGCAAGCACCTGAAAACCATCGCGGCCAACCTTAAGGGCGCGCCGTACTTCCACCGGGTGTATCCGCGCATCGAGGCATGGCTGGAAACCGAGTTCACTTACCTCGCCGATCTCAACGTGGCAGGGATCAGGATGTTCGCGGAGCTTCTCGGCCTGGCGCCGCGGTTCTACCGCGCGTCCGAACTTGGTGTAGGCGGCCGGCGCTCGCACCTGTTGCTCGACATTCTCGAGCGCCTCGGTGCCCGCCACTACTACGCCTGTCTAGGCTCGCAAGTGTATCTCGAGGCCGACCGCCCGTTGTTCGAGGCCGCCGGCATCGCCATCCGCTATCAGACCTGGGAACATCCCCGCTACCCGCAACGGGGGCCGGGCTTCGTCTCGCACCTGTCGGTCGTCGATGCGCTGATGAACATCGGTCCGGAGAAGACGCGGCAGCTGATCACGACGGTGGTTCCCCACCCGCGACCGGAGCGATCGCTGCAACCCGCCGGCCACGGCGAACTGGAATATGCCTGACTCCGTACGTACTGAAGATCGAGAGGATCGTGCCATGACCGAAACGCGAGAGACGACGGATCCGCTGACCGCGGTGGAGAAGAATGCGTTCACCTTGTCACAGGCGGCGGTGCGCCTCGACCAGGCGCGCCATCAGCCGCGGCACCTGGCCGAGGCGCTCACCGACAACGCCGAGCTGTGGATCGCCATCCAGTCCGCCGTCCGCCGCGCCAACGGCGCTTTGTCGCCGGCCGTCAGGTCCAACCTCCTCAAGCTCGGCGACTTCATCGTCGCCACCACCATCCGCGCCGACGGCGAGGTCACCGACCACACCCTCGACACCCTCATCAATATCAACCTGCAAATATCCGAGGGCCTCCTCGAAGGCCAGGCCCGGAACTCGTAGGGCGGATCAGCCAACCTCGAAGTTCGTAGGGCGGATTAGCGAAGCGTAATCCGCCACAACGCCGCGACTACGGCAGATTAGCCTTTCTAATCCACCCTTCCGCCAGCCACTCCTCGGGATAAACGCCAGGGCGTAGGGCGGATTACCTTAGTGTAATTCGCCATCCCGCCCCTACAAATAGTTGGACAAGCTCAGCGAGTTGACCTTGGCGATGGCCTGGTAGGCGGCTTCCAGGGCGCGGCCCTGGTCGAGGAGTTTCGTGACCGCCTCCACCGTCTCGACGTTCTCGATGTCGGCGACGTTGGCGGTGAGAAAGCTGATCAGCTCCCCCTGTTCCTTGACGGCGTCGTGCAGCAGCCGCTGCTGGAAGCCGATGTCCATCGCCGCAGTCTCGAGATTCCCGGAGAGTTCCGCTCCGTAGGGTGCGCCGCCGCCGGTGCGGTCGAGGGCGCCGTTGAGGAGGTCGATGGCGTCGTCGACGCGCGCCGTGTTCTGGTCGAGCCCACCGGGGGTGCCGTAGCCGCCCTGGGCGATGATGCCGAGGGCGCGGATCGCCTTCTCGAACGCCGGGTCGATGGCGGTCAGGTCGAGGTTGAGAAAGCGGTCGTCGTCGACGCGATGGGTGAGCGGGATCGTGTCGCCGCGATAATAGTCGGCGGAGCTGATGGTCACCGCCGCGTCGGCGCCGTTCACCACCGAGTTGGTGACCGGAATGGTCGCCGGGCCGGCGGCCAGGGCGCCGGCGATGGTGATCCGGTCGGAACCGTTGGTGCTCACCACCGTGTAGGCGCCGTCGTTGCCGAGGCCGGAGCCGGAGAGGGTGATGGTCTGGCCGGCCTTGAGGCGCGCGAAGGCGCCGGGGGTGGCGGCGGTGATGGTGTCCTCGCCGCTCATGGTCAGGCCGCCGGTTTCCGCCGGGGGCAGATCAACATCGGTCTGCACGTGGGCTTCGCGGGTCGGCGGATAGATGACCGACGCGCCGTCATAGCGGTCCTGGAAAGCTTCGAGGGTGGTGAGCCCGAACGCCACCGGCTGGGTGGTGACGCTGCCGCCGCCGAAGACGTAGCGGCCGTCGATATCCGTATTGAGATGCGTTTCCAGGTCCTTAAGCGCATTGAACGCCCATCGTTGCGCGTCCTCGATCGACGCGCGGCTCGGGGGTTCGAGGGAATCGATGTCGAGCAGGACCTGGCGGACGTCGCGCAGCGTGGTTCGCATCCCTTCCAACGTCGTCTGGGTCATGTCGACGCGGAGCTGCATCGCCTGGTTGTTGTCCTTGAAGCGCTCGGCCTCCTGCATGGCGCCTTCCAGGCGGACCAGACGCAGCGACGTGCGCGCCAGGCCCTTGTAGTCCTGTGACACCTTGCCGCTGGCAACCTGTTGCTCCAGGTCATGCAGCCGGCGCTGGGTGCGGAACACCGTGTTGAGGATGGCGTTGCTGGCGGCGATGTCGGCGATGCGCGTCATGGCGGGCGTTCTCTCGTTTTCCTGTCTCGGCTTGTGCTGTCTCGGCCGGGATCTCAGCCGAGGATGCGGTCGAGGGTTTCGAACATGGACTTGATCGTCCCCATGACCCGCGCGCTCGCCGCGTAGGCCTGCTCGTAAATGACCAGTTGCGCCATCTCTTCGTCGAGGTTGACGCCCCGATCGCTGTCGAGCTTATGCTCGATGGAGTCGAGCAGGGTACGGGCGTAATCGGCGTCGTCGGCGTTGCTGGCGCCCAGCGCGGCGTTTTGCGCGAGGATCGTGCCCGCATACTGGGTGAAGCTAGCTTGCGTTGCTGCAAAGGCTCCAGCCGGTGCGAACGTCCGACTCTCCGAAAGCTTTGCGGCCAGATCCTGGATCAGCGTGTCGTCGCCGATGCTGGCGTGGTATTCGCCGCCCACGCCGCGGTTGGCGTCCCACTGGACGATGCCGCGCGCCACCAGTGACGGCATCTGGCGAATGTCGTCGCGGACCCCGAGGCTGGCGGCGGTGCGAACGTCGGCGACACGCAGGCCGATGTCGGCGAGAAGGGTGTCGGCGGCGCCGTCGGTGACCGAGATGGTGGCGCTGTCGTCGGAGGCGAAGCGGAGCCGGGCGCCGGCGCCTTCCGTCACCAGGCTGGCGGTGACGCCGATGCCGGCCTTGTTGACGGCGGTGACGATGTCGCTGAGCCGGGCTCCGGCCGGGATGGCCACCGACCCGAGTGCGCCGCCGGCGTTGCGGAACGTGAGCGTCGCCGGCGTCGCGGCGAAGGTGCCGTTGAGCACGTTCGAGTCATGGATGTTCTCGGGGAGGCCGTCCACAAAGAGGTCGTTGAGGCCGAAGAAATTCGAGAACCCGGAAACCGTCTCGTCCGCAGCGCCGTCGCCGTCCGCGTCGAACCGGATGACGGCGTCTTGCGGGGCGCTTCCGGCCGCGGTCCCCGCCTCGTCGCGGAACGAGAGATAGCGGGACGGGTTGCTGACCTCCACCACCAGCTTTCCGTCCACCACTCCGGCGCTGCCGTCGGCGCCAAGGAAGGCGGCGATGGCGTTGGCGACGTCGTCGATGCTGCCGCCGGCGCCGCCCAACAGGGTGCGCAGGGTATCGGTGCGCACCTGCTTGCCGCCGGCGTCGAGCAGCACCATCGATGTGTCGCCGTCACCGGAAAAGGTGATGGTCTGCGTCGCCGGCGTGACGAACGACCGCGAACCGCTCATGTCCTGCATTCCGGGGAACGCGAGGCCGCGGTTGTGGACCTGGTTGACGGTGTCGCGGAGGGCGGCGGCGAGGGCGTCCAGTTCGCTCTGCATGTTGGGGAGCACGGCGTCGCGCATGTCGATCAGGCCCTTGAGCTCGCCACCGCGGATCGATCGGGTGATGTCGTTGGCGTTGACGGCGGCCCCGATGGTGATGCCGCCGATGTCGCCTTCGCTGTAGGTCGTGGTCGCCCCGACGTTCGACACCGCGTTATGGGTGAGGCTGGTCGGCACCGTGTCGACCAGAACCTGCCCGGAGGAGGTGAACACCACCACGTCGCCGTCCGAATGGTTGAATGTGCGGATGTCGATGATCTGCGACAGGCGGTCGAGCGCAACATCCCGCTGGTCTTCGTAATCGGACGTATCGCGGCGCACGGCGCCGTTGCGGACGATGTCGTCGTTGAGGTCGGCGATGCGGCTGATCAGCGTGTTGACCTCGTCGACGGCTGCCTCGATCTCCCGGTCGGCCTGCAGGCGCAGATCCTGCACGGTTTCGCTCATGCGGCGGAGCTGGCTCGCCGTCTGCTCGGCCCAGCGCACCACGTCGCGCTGCTCGAGGCTGTTCTGCGGCTGCATGGCGAGGCTCTCGATGGCGCCAGCGAATTTGGCGATGGTGTGGCCGATGGCATTGTCGTCGCCGGGGGCGCCGAACAGTTCCTGGGTGCGGTCGTAGTAGTTCTGCTGCACGTCTATCGCCCCGAACCGGGCGTGCTCGAGGCGCAGGTTCCGCAGCAGGGTTTCGTCGACCCTGCGGGTGATCTCGGTGATCTGCACCCCGGCCCCGATCCCGTTCAGGACCCGCTGCTCCTGTTCAACGGTCCTGCGGGTATAGCCCTTGGTGTTGACGTTGGAGATGTTGTTGGCGATCGTGTTGAGCGCCCGCTCGTTGGCGCTGAGGCCGCTGATCGAGGTCTGGAGGGCGGTAGACAGACTGCCGGACATCAGGACTGCTCCTATTGACGATCGTGGCGCCGAACGGCGACCGCAGACCGCTGCTACAGGGAGTGATCGACGCTGATCGGGACGACCGGCGCCATCGGCTTGGCGGCCTTGTCGCCGTTGCGTGCGCCTTTCGGGTTGTAGGCTGAAGCGATTGGGTTGAGCGAGCGGATGGCCTCGCCGACCGCTGCAAGCAGGCGGCGATTGGCCTCCATCGCGACCTTGAGGAGGCGGGCGTTCTCTTCGACTAGTGGCTCCAGCACAGCGCCGAGGCGCTCCAGGGTCTCGGTGTAGCGGCCGTCCAGGTTTCCGAGGTCGTTCAGCGCCTCACATAGCGCCTTCATCTTCAACTCATAGGCGCGGGCGGCGGCGGCCTTCTCCCGCACCATGCCGGCGACCGCCGCGGTGTCGCGCTCGATGAGCGCCTGGTTCTCGCGCTTCAGAATGTCGATGAGCTGTTCCATCGCCTCGCCGACGCCGGTTGCCAGCCTGGTCGCCTTGGTCTCGTTCACGGCCGTTCACCCTGTTCAATTTCCTGCGTTCTGAGGATTTCGCGGACCACCGCGTCGGCGATGCCGATGCCGCCGCTCTTGGAGACGGCCTTGCCGTATTCGTCGGCCAGCATCGTCTGCCACATGTCCTCCGCCATGCCGCCGCCGAACGGTTCCTCGGCGCCGACGCCCGCGAACATCGGCTGCAGCATCTGCCCGAGAAACACCGCCTCGAATTCGCGGGCGGTACTTTCCAGCGCCGCCCGGTCACGGGCGCCTCCAAAGGCCGGCAGACGCCCGGCGCCGGCAGCGGCGGCCGTCGTCGCCTGAAGTGCGCTCGCGGACGGCATCACATGATCTCCAGTTCGGCGTGCAGCGCGCCGGCGGCCTTGATCGTCTGCAAGATCGTGATCATGTCGCGCGGTCCGAGACCAAGTGCGTTGAGGCCGTTGACCAGCTCCTGCAGGGTCACGCCGGTCGGCACCACCGCTATGCGGTTGCCGTCCTCATCGTCCACCTCGATCTGGGTGCGGGGCACCACCACGGTTTGCCCGGCGTCGGCGAGAGGCGCCGGCTGCGACACTTGCGGTGCCTCGCTGATGCGTATGGTGAGGTTGCCCTGGGCGATGGCGACCGTGGAGACGCGCACGTTCTCGCCCATGACGATGACCCCCGACTGCTCGCCGACCACCACACGGGCGAGCTGGTCCGGCTGGATACGGAGCTGCTCGATATCGGTCAGGAGATCGACCGCCCGGTACTGGTAGGACTGCGGCACCCGCACCAGGACCGTCGACGGATCGTTAGACCGGGCCACGGCGGTTCCGAGAAAGGCGTTGATGGCGTCAGCCACCCGGCGAGCGGTCGTGAAATCCGGGTTGCGCAGATTGAGCTTGACCGACTGCAACTCGCGCAAGTCAAAGTCGATCTCGCGCTCGACGATGGCGCCGCCGGCGATGCGCCCGCTTGTCGGCACGCCTCGGGTGATGCTTGCGGCGGCGCCTTCGGCGGAGAAGCCGCCGACGCCGACTTGTCCCTGGCCGACCGCGTAGACCTCTCCGTCGGCGCCGAGCAGCGGCGTGACCAGAAGCGTGCCTCCGAGGAGGCTCTTGGCGTCGCCGAGGGCGCTGACGTTGACATCGACGCGGCTGCCCTGGCGGGAGAACGGCGGCAGCGACGCCGTTACCATAACGGCCGCGACGTTCTTCGAGGTAAGCCCGTCCTCGGTCGGCTTGACCCCCAGCCGGTTCAGCATGCTGAGCAGGCTCTGCTTGGTGAAGCCGCCGTCGCGCAACGCGTCGCCGGTGCCATTGAGGCCGACGACCAGACCGTACCCGACGAGTTGGTTGTCGCGCACACCTTCGAAGGTGGTGATGTCCTTGATGCGGGACACGGCGTGCGCCTCGGCGCCGATCGCCGCGCCGAGGACAGTGGCGAGCAGCACGGCGCCGAGCAGGCGGGCGAGGGGGCGGAGCGACGGCGGACGGAAACGCGAAGTCATGATCCCGGTGGTTCCGATGGTGATGATCCGCCACCCTGTAAGCGAATGCCGTGCCAACTGCTGCTGCGGGTTATCCTACTGAAACATCAACATTATATCCCCGGCACCAGGACGCCTGAGCGGCGACGGGCGGAAAGTCTCGACCGGCCCCGGCAAGATCTGCCGGGCGCTCGGCGTCTGCAGGGAAGTGCGGGAGGCGCCGCCGCGGGGCCACCGCCAACTGCAGTGCCCACGGCGTGCCGCAGTTGCCCTCGCACACGGGGTTCGCGTCCGCTTTGCTCGGTCTGTTGGCATCCGCCTTGCGAGCCAAGGGCGGAACCAGACGATCAGCCACACCCGGAGCCGCCCCATGAGCCTTCTTGGCCTCTTCGCCGCCAGCGTCCACGGCATGAACAGCCAGAGCGACGCGATGAACGCGATCGCCGGCAACATCGCCAACCTCAAGACCGGAGGCTACAAGCGGACCGATGTGCAGTTCGCGACCGTGTTGAGCCGGAGCGTCTCCAATCAGAGTGGAAGCGGCGCCTCGGCCGCCGGATCGTCACACGCCGATTTCGGCGGGTCGATCGCCAAGAGCTATGCGCGCATCGGCACGCCGGGAGAGATCGAATCCTCGGGCGGCGCCCTCGACCTGGCAATCAACGGCGGCCGGGGCTTCTTCGTGGTCAATCCGCACCCCGACGGCTCGGGCGAAGCGCTGTTCACCCGCGACGGCACGTTCGCCACCGGCATCGGACCGGACAACACCGTCGCCGGCATCGGCGGCGCCCCGATCACCGTGCAGGAAGGCTACCTGGTCGACAAGAACGGCTTCTATCTGCAGGGCTGGGACTACAACCCGGCCGGCAGCTACGGCGGCGATCTCGGCGGCCTGCATGCGCTGCGCGTCGACGGCGCGGCGTTCGGCAGAATCGGCGAAGCGACCACCAGTGCCAAGCTCGCCCTCAACCTTCCGCCGGACAGCCCCGCCGCGACCCTCGAATCCTTCCCCATCCATGGCGTCGACACCGCGGGCAACGCCTGGATGCTGGAGAGCCGCTTCATCAAGGACCCGATCGCCAACAGTTGGCGGTTCGACATCGCAGACGTCGGCGGCGCCGGCTCTGTGGCTATCGCGCCACCGGCAGATTTTTCCCGCAGCATCGGCGCCGACGAGAACATGGTGTTCGATGCCGCGACCGCCACTATCGGAATTCGGAGCACGAGTGACGGCCGGCTGGTGGGCAACGCCTTTGCCGGCCTTGCCGCCGGCGACGCCATCACCATCGCCGGCACCGCCGTCAACAACGGCGTCTACACGGTCAAGTCCATTGCGCCGGACGGAGCCTCGCTGACCGTCGATCCGGCAACCCCGCTCGCGGCCGACGAAACCGCCGCGCTGCCGGCGACCGTTGCCGCCGCCGGCGTGCTCGGCCAGCCGCTGACTTTCAACCCGGACGGGACGCTGGCGGGGGCGGGACAGTACGGCGTGGCCGTCTCCCTCGCCGGTGGAGCCACCAGCACCTTCTCGTTCGACCTCGGCGCCGTCACCCAATTCGCAGGCGGCTTCCGGGGCGGGAACTACAGCCAGGACGGCTTCCCGGCCTCGAACCTCGCCGGCGTCTCCTTTGACCAGTTGGGGCACGTGGTCGGCCGCTTCGAGAGCGGCCTGACGCGGAACCTCTACCGCGTCGCGCTCGCCAACTTCACCAACGCCGACGGGCTCAGTATGGTCAGTGGCAACCTGTTCGCCGCATCCGCAGACTCCGGCGCGGCGAGCATCGGCGTCGCCGGCGAGGACGGCGTCGGTCTCTTGATGCCGGGCGCCCGCGAGCTTTCCAATGTCGACATGGCGGACGAGTTCGCGAAGATGATCAAGACCCAGACCGTCTACAACGCCTCCGCCACTTCGCTCCGCACCCAGGACGAAATGCTGCAGAAGCTGGACGAGCTGTAGACCTTGGCCCTGGTGCTCCCGCTCCGGTCGGCTCTCAGCCGAACAGCTTCAGGCGCGACTGCAGTTCGCCGACGATGCCGCGGCGGAAGGTGAGCACGCAGACGACGAAGATCGTGCCCATCACCACCGTCACCCACGAGCCGATGGTGGCGAGGTAGTTCTGCAGCGCGATGATAACGCCGGCGCCGACTACCGGGCCGAACACCGTGCCCATGCCGCCGATCAGGGTCATCAGCACCACCTCGCCCGACATGTGCCAGTGCACGTCGGTCAAGGTCGCGGTCTGGAACACTATGGCCTTGGTGGCGCCGGCGAGCCCGGTCAACGCCGCCGAAATGGTGAACGCCGCAACCTTGATGCGCGCCACCGGATATCCGAGCGAGATCATCCGCGGCTCGTTCTCGCGGATGCCCTTCAAGGCCTCGCCGAACGGAGAATTCACGGTCCGATAGATGATCAGGTACCCCGCAAGGAAGATGGCCGCGACGAAGTAGTACATGGCGAGAGGGTCATGCAGGTTCACGAGCCCGAACACGGAGCCGCGCGGGATGCCCTGGATGCCGTCCTCGCCGTGGGTGAAGGGCGCCTGCAGACAGAAGAAATAGACCATCTGCGCCAGGGCGAGCGTGATCATCGCGAAATAGATGCCGCGCTGGCGAATGGCGATGGCGCCGAACACGACGCCCATGATCGCCGCCGCCAGCGTGCCGCCGGCGATGCCGAGGATGGTCCCGACGCCCCACACCTTCACCGCATGGCCGGCCACGTAGGCGCTCATGCCGAAGAACGCGGCGTGGCCGAACGACAACAGCCCCACGTACCCCAGCATCAGGTTGAACGCGGCAGCGAACAGCGCGAAGCACATCAGCTTCATGAGGAAAATCGGGTAGATGCCGAGGAAGGGGGCGACGAGCAGGATCGCCAGGCCGATCGCGGCGAGAATCCAGCCAACGGCCCGGCGGTTCGGCTTGGGCGTGGAGTGCACGACGGCTTCGCTCATTCCCGCGGCCTTCCGAACAGGCCGTGCGGGCGGATGATGAGCACGATCGCCATGATCACGAACACGGCTGTCGACGATGCCTCCGGCCAGAAGGTGCGGGTCAGGCCCTCGACCAGGCCGATGCCGATGCCGGTAACGATCGAGCCGAGGATCGACCCCATGCCGCCGATGACGACGATGGCGAACACGACAATGATCATGTTCTGGCCCATGACCGGGCTCACCGTGTAGACCGGGCCGGCGAGGATGCCGGCGAAGCCGGCGAGGGCGACCGCGAATCCATACGTCAGCGTCATCATCAACGGCACGTTGACGCCGAACGCCCGCACCAGCTCGCGGTTCTCCACCGCCGCGCGGAGGTAGGCGCCGAGCTGGGTGCGCTCGACGAGAAGCCAGGTGCCGAAACAGACGAGCAGCGAGGCCACCACGACCCAGCCCCGGTACGCCGGCAGAAACATGAAGCCGAGATTGTAGCCGCCGGACAGTGCCTGCGGCGGTGCGTACGGTTGGCCGGACACGCCATAGAAATTGATGAACACGCCCTCGATGATCATCGCCAGCCCGAAGGTCAGCAGCAGCCCGTAGAGATGGTCAAGGTCGTAGAGCCGCGACAAAAGGCTCCGCTCGATGACGATGCCGATGGCGCCGACGATCAGCGGCGCCAGGATCAGCGCCGGCCAGTAGCCGATGCCGAGATAATTGAGCAGCATCCAGCCGGCGAACGCGCCCACCATGTAAAACGCGCCGTGGGCGAAGTTGATGATGTTGAGGACGCCGAAGATCACCGCCAGCCCGAGACTCAACAGCGCATAGAACGACCCGTTGATGAGGCCGATCAGCAATTGCCCGAAGAGCAGGGGCGCCGGGACACCGAGGAACGTCTGCACGCGTCGTTTCCCTCGCTGGGTTCCGAGTGACGGGGTCCCGGAGCGGCGATGCGCCCCGGGACATTGAACGGAAAGCCGTCAGCCGGTCATTTCTTGACCAGCTTGCAGGTGTGTCATTTCTTGACCAGCTTGCAGGTGCTCTTGTCGAGCGGCTGGAACGCCTCGTCGCCCGGAATGGTGCGAACGATGGTGTAGTAGTCCCAGGGCTCCTTGGACTCGCTCGGCTTCTTCACCTGCACCAGGTACATGTCATGCACCATGCGGCCATCCTCGCGGATCATGCCGTTCTCGGCGAACCAGTCGTTGATCGGCATCTTCTTCATCTGCGTGACCGCCGCCTCGCCGCCGTCGTCGTCGATCTCCTCGACGGCCTTGAGGTAATGCATGACCCCCGAATAGACGCCGGCGTGGATCATGGTCGGCTTCTGGCCGTTCATCCGCTCCGCGAAGCGCTCGGCGAACTTGCGGGTCTCGTCGGTGCGATCCCAGTAGAAGCCGGTGGTGAGTGTCAGGCCTTGCGCGACGTCGAGGCCGAGGGCGTGGATGTCGGCGATGAAGCCGAGCAGCGCCGCGAGCTTCTGGCCGCTCTGGACGATGCCGAAGGAGTTTGCCTGCTTGACCGAGTTGGTCATATCTGTGCCGGCGTTGGCGAGGCCGATCACATCGGCGCCCGAAGCCTGGGCCTGCAGCAGGAACGACGAGAAGTCCGCGGTGGACAACGGGTGGTTCACTTCGCCGATGACCTTGCCGCCGTTGGCTTCGATCACCGCCGCCGTGTCCTTCTGCAACTGATGCCCGAAGGCGTAATCCGCCGTCAGAAAGAACCAGGTCTTGCCGCCCTCTTCCACCATCGCCTTGCCGGTGCCGACGGAGAGTGCGTAGGTGTCGTAGGTCCAGTGCACGAAGGTCGGCGCGCACTGGTCGTTGGTCAGCGCCGTGGTCGCCGCGCCGCTGTTGAGAAACGCGGTGTCCTTCTCCGAGGTCACCTGCTGTATGGCGAGCGCCACCGACGAGGTCGGCACGTCGACGATCACGTCGACGCCATCTTGGTCGATCCATTGCCGCGCGATCGACGAGCCGATGTCCGTCTTGTTCTGGTGGTCGGCGGAGAGCACCTCGATCGCCTTGCCGTCGACCTTGCCCCCGAAGTCCTCGACCGCCATTCGGGCGGCAACGACCGAGCCCTCGCCCGACAGATCGGCATAGACGCCGGAGCGGTCGTTGAGGACGCCGATCTTGACCACGTCATCGGAGATCTCCGCCTGCGCGAGACCCCCGAAGGCGACCATCGCCGTCGACGCCAGTGCCAGTTTCAACAGTTTCATCGTTTTCCTCCCATCGCTTGAATTCCTCTGCAAAAAGCCGTCATTGCGAGCATCTTCGCAGAAGATGCGTGGCAATCCAGTCATTTCGCCGCCTCGCAACGATGATGGTTCTCGCAGTCATCTACACGCCCAGCCGTTCGTTCAACTCGTCCATGCGCTCCTTGATGTCGTGGCGGGCGTATTGGTCGACGACCTGCCCGTGCTCGATGACGTAGTGGCGGTCTGCGAGCTTGGCGGCAAAGTGGAAATTTTGCTCGACCAGCAAGATCGTGAAACCCCGTTCCCGCAGGCGCTCGACGCTCACCCCGATCTGTTGCACGATCACCGGCGCCAGCCCCTCGGTCGGCTCGTCGAGCAGCAGGACCCTGGCGCCGGTGCGCAGGATGCGCGCGATCGCCAGCATCTGCTGCTCGCCTCCCGACAGCAGCGTGCCGGAGGAGCCCTCGCGGCGCTCGGCAAGATTGGGGAACAGCTCGAAGATCTCGTCGAGTTCCAGCCCGCCGCCCTGAACGACCGGCGGCAACAACAGGTTCTCGTTCACCGTCAGGCTCGCGAAGATCCCGCGCTCCTCCGGGCAGTAGGAGATGCCGCGGCGGGCGATCTTTTCCGGCGTCAGGCCGATCAACTCCGACCCGCCGAGGGCGATCGATCCCTGGCGGTGACGGACCAGCCCCATGATGGCCCTGAGCGTCGTCGTCTTGCCGGCGCCGTTGCGGCCGAGCAGACTGACCACTTCGCCCTCGTGCACCTCGAACGACACCCCGTGCAGGATGTGGGATTCGCCGTACCAGGCGTGGAGATCGCGGACGGCGAGGACCGGCGCTGTCGCAGTCAATCGCCGGTCCCCATGTAGGCGTCCCGCACCCGGGGATCGCGCGACACGTCGTCGTAAGTGCCCTCGGCGAGAATCTGTCCCCGTTGCAGGACGGTGATCCGGTCGGACAGGTCGGAGACGACGTCGAGATTGTGCTCGACCATCAAAACCGTGCGGTTCTGCGCGACTTTCTTGATCAGCGGCGCCACCCGGGCAATGTCCTCATGGCCCATTCCGGCGGTCGGCTCGTCGAGCAGCATCACCTCCGGCTCCAACGCCAGCGTCGTCGCGATCTCGAGGGCGCGCTTGCGCCCGTAAGGCATCTCCCCCGCGGCGGTGTCTTCGTATTCCAGGAGACCGACGGCGTCGAGCAGTTCGCGGGCCCGGTCGTGCAGCCGGTGCAGCACCGTGGTCGGCTTCCAGAAATGGAACGTCACGCCGGTCGGCCGCTGCAGCGCGAGGCGGACGTTCTCGATCGCCGTCAGATGCGGAAACACCGCCGAGATCTGGAAGGAGCGCACCAGGCCTGTGCGGGCGACGTCGCCGGCCGAATGTCGCGTGATGTCCCGCCCCTTGTAGACGATGGTGCCCGACGACGGCTGCAGAAACTTGGTGATCAGGTTGAAGCAGGTCGTCTTGCCGGCGCCGTTGGGGCCGATCAACGCATGGATGGTGCCCTTGACCACCCGCAAGTTGACCCCGTTCACGGCGACGAAGCCCGCGAACTGTTTCGTCAGTCCCTTGGTTTCCAGGATGACCTCGGCCACCGCCCACCCCAACCGTCTCCGCCCCGCATAACAGGTACCCGCAAACCCCACCCCTGTCGAGCATCAAGCGCCCTACAAAATGAACTTGGAGAAGTCGCCGCTTTTGGGGAGTGCGCCGACGCGCTCGCGGACGTCGGTGGCGTCGATCGTCCCGGATTTGCCGCCGCGCTCGGAGGCCGTGAAGCTGATCTCCTCGACCAGCTTTTCCAGGACCGTCTGCAGGCGGCGTGCGCTGGCTCCCCGTTGACTCCTTGAGGTGGCGCCGCTTTGCCGGGCACGCGTGACGGTGTACAAGCATTGCCATGACGAACATGCAAGGGGGGAGAGGCGCCGCGTGGAGCCGAACGCAGCGCAAACCGCGGCGGGTTGGTCGGTCACCGACTGGGTGACTGTGCTTGGTTTCGTTCTCGCTCTCGCGACCTTCGTTGTCGCTCTCGCGACCGCGATTTCCGGGCTTCTGTTGAAAGGCATCAGCGAGCAGGGAGCCCGCGTCGCTCTCGCCGCCTGGCTGAAACGGCCGCGGGGGTGGGACCAGTATCTCAGCGGCGTTTCCTGGGGACTGAAACGCCTCGATACGTTCTTCGGACCCCCATGGTCATGGCGGGCGTTCGACCGATGTCTTGTGCTGTCCTTGATCTATCCGGTTTTTTTCTTTTTAGTCGGGTGGATTCTCGCAGGACCGGGAACGCTTCTCAGTGAACCATTGTTGCGAGAAGGGGCGTCGGTTTGGGGTCGGGTGCTTTCCTCGCTCTTAGTAATTGTAATGGGTCTGTTCGGCTTCTGGGTTTTACGACTCCGGGAAAGGTGGACGAGGCGGATTGTGCGCCACCTGCGACAACAGGCTCAACTCGGCTGGGTTGCTTCGCTGCTTGGGCTGTTTTTTGTCGTTTTAGCCTTAACCGGAGCATTAGCCTTAGCCTTAGCCTTAGCCTTAGCCTTAGCCTTAGCCTTAGGCGGAGCCGGAGCCGGAGCCCGAGCCGTAGCCTTAGCCGGAGACGGAGCCGGATCCGTAGGCGTAGCCTTAGCCGGAGCCGTAGGCGTAGGCGTAGCCGTAGCCGTAGCCGGATCCGTAGCCTTAGCCGTAGCCTTAGCCTTAGCCTTAGCCGGATCCGTAGCCGTAGCCGCATCCGTATCCGGAGCCCTATCCGTATCCGGAGGCGAATCCGTAGCAGTAGCAGTAGCAGTAGCAGTAGCAGTAGCCGTAGCCGTCCAGTTTCTCACTTTCTGGTGTCTGTTGCCCATGGTCAATGCCGTGTTGGACTTCCCGTCTTGGGCGGTGAGTCGGCGCTTGATGCGGCATCTGGTGGACAGGACCGGCCGCGCCGGTGCGGCCGTCCACGTCGCCGTGGACGCTGTCCTCGCGGCCGGATTCCTGGTGGCGCTCGCGGCGGCGCTGCCGGCGGCGCTGCAACTCGGAAACCGGTTTTTCGTCCATGTCTTGAACGGACCGCCGGTGGTCTGGCAGCCGTTCCTCGAAGCCGCGCAGGTGGACCCGATCCTCGCCGGCCTGCCGGTGACCGGGATGCTGTTCTCGACGCTGGTCCCAACGGCTGCGCATCTGCTTCTGGCGCTGACGGCGCTGGTGCTGATGCCCATGCCATTCCGCGGCTCGATCCTGCGCTGGCTGGAAGGCGAGCCGCATTTCTGGCAGCGATGCGGCGTCATTGCCTGGCTCTGGTTCGCCGTGGCGTTTGCGCTCGTCCTCCTCGTCGGCGGCGGCGCCGTGCTGTGGTGGGCGATCTCGCTCAGCGGCGAAACCCTGGGCGGATGGCTCTACGACGTGGCGGCGTGGTCGGCAACGCAGGTCGGCGGCCCCGGCCAGCCAACGTTCGAGTAGGGCGCAAGACCGGCGGGTTCACGCGCCGGGGAACGCGCCCTTCGACAAGCTCAGCGTAAGGTGTCGTCCTGAAGGAAAATGGGTCATTCCTCATTTTTCCGGCAGCGTTACGCCTGAACTGCATGCCGCGAAATGAGGAGCCGCCCCTTTCCGTCTGTCGCTTTGGTTCCCAAAAAAACAATGGCCTGGGCTGGAGGCTGTCGGGAACCGTCTCCTGTTACGGTTGCTTCAGTGAGATAACCTTATGCAGTGACGGAGCCGGTGGCCCGACCCTTGATGTGCTGCTCGATCTCGATGGGCAGGTTCTCGTGTTGGACCCGGAGGACCAGGGTCTACGAGTACCGGGACGGCGCGACCTTGCTCGCCGACTTCTGGACGACGGTGGACGCAGTTGTACGCGAGAGAGGAGTGATCCCATGACCACCTTGAAAGTTGGCATCGCGAGCTACGACTGCATGAAAGCGCGCACTATGGACGTGGCGCGCGGCGCATCGAAGCCGACGAGCCTGAGGTGTGGTTCACGTCCACCGAGTCCTTCGCCAAGGTCCTGTCGGCCGGCAATCGCGAACTGCTGCGCGTCATCGCCGAGAAAGCGCCAGGCTCGCTCGACGAACTCGCGCGTATCACCGGCAAAGGCAAGTCCAACCTGTCGCGCACGCTACGCACGATGGAAGGCTATGGCTTGGTCCGTCTTGAACGGGGCGAGCGCGGTCGCATCACACCCAAGGTCATGCATGATCGCGTGGAGTTGGACCTGCCGCTTACCCTCGCGCGCAAAGCCGCAACCGCGTAGGGCGACGCCCTGAGTCGACGCCGGTGTTGAATAATGACCCGTATGGGTTATATAACCCGAGTCGGGTGCTGCGCCGGGACACAGCCTCGCTTCGGCGCCACACCACCCGGACCGAATAAAAACCCTGGATGCCGCGGTTTCCTGCAACCCCAAGGCGGAAAGGAGTCCGGCTTGACCAGTTCCCAACGCATCATTGCGGTTCTAATCGTTGCCCTGGCGCTTGCCGCCGCGACGACATTCGCGACCTCCGTAAGCGCAACGCCGGCGAGTCCATCGGCGGCGTTACTGCAGTGCGGAGGCTATCTGGAACGCCTGGCCCGCGACAAGGCTGGTCAGGAGCAGGCCCACTATCACCGGCTGGCGCGCCGCTTCGTGCGCGCCGGCAACGCCCTCGGCGACTTCGCCGGCATGCCGGAGACGGAGCAGCGGCGCCGCTTCGAGCTCGGTCGCGCCGTCTACGACAGCGATGTCAAAGAGGATTTCGCCCGGAAATGCCCGGTCTTCGAGCCGCTGGTAGACCGCACCATGGAGGCGCTGCAGGACACCCGTGAGCAGCCCGCCGGTTCCGGCGCACTTTGAGCCAAAAGCCGCCGACGGAGTACATTCGCATACATCCGCATACATCGCCGCGCGCGATTCGGACACAAAGCCGGCGTTATCAACAGGTTAAGCGGCGATGACCTGGTCGAAAGCGATCACGACCGGCCAAAAACCGTGCATTTCCAGGCCGTTCGGCGATCAGGCGGCCTCGAAAGTGAGCGCGGCGCCGTTCATGCAGTAGCGGAGCCCGGTCGGCGGCGGACCGTCTTCGAACACATGGCCGAGATGGCCGCCGCAGCGGCTGCAGTGCACCTCCGTCCGCACCATCCACAGCGTCCGGTCCTCCGACGTGCCGATGGCGCCGTCGATGGGCGCGTAGAAGCTGGGCCAGCCGGTGCCGCTGTCGAATTTGGTCTCCGACGCGAACAGCGCCTGGTCGCATCCGGCGCAATGGTACGTGCCGGCCCCGTACTGCTTGTCGAGGGGGCTCGACCCGGCGCGCTCGGTGCCGTGCTCACGGAGGATGCGGAACTGTTCGGGCGTCAGGCGTTGCCGCCATTCCGCCTCGGTGTGGGTCACCTCGAACTCGCCGCCTTCCGTCGCGGCCGCCGCCGCATCTCCGCTTGAGCCGAGCCACTTGGCGGCAGCGGCGCCGCCAACCGCGGCAAGCCCGGCGGCCATCAACGATCGTCTGCTCATCATCAATGTCTCCTCATATCAGGCAAGCACCACTGCCTCGGATATAAGTGAGGGACTTAGCTGCGCAAAATCACGTCTTCGTCAAAGGCCCGAGTTTGTCGAAAGCCCGAGTTTGTCAAAGGCCCGAGTGCGGCCGGCTCTAGCCGTCACGCCTTCTGCTCCCATCGCCCGTTCGCCGACTGCTGCCAGTAGGTGACCGCATGGCCGGCGGCCTTGCGCGCGGTCCAGCGTTGCCGTGCCGCCACCACCGCATTCTCATCGTTGCCGTCGAACAGGTCGAAGCAGCGCTCGAACGCCTCGAGACGCTGGCTGTCGACGCCGTCGGTCAGGAACAGGAAGCCGGCGCCGTTGGGCGCGTCGTCGCGGCTGGTCAGCCAGATCGGCTGATCTTCGGGAAAGCCGTCGAGAGCGGTGCCGTGCGGCAGCCACGACCCCGCGTCGTACGTCCATAGATGCTGCGCCAACGCCTCGACCCGCTCCTCCGAGCCGGCGATGACCAACGCGCGCTTGCCGACGCCGAGCGTCTTCTCCAGCAGCTTCGGCAACACTGTCTCCAGCGTCGCCTTCTGCAGATGATAAAACGCCACCTCGGTCATGGCGCTGACTGCGCCTCTCACTTCTCCTCGTAGTGCTCGGCGATCAGGCGGTCGAGCAGGCGGACGCCGTAGCCGGTGGCGCCCTTGGGGATCACGTCGCGCGTCTCCTTGGTCCACGCCATGCCGGCGATGTCGATGTGGGCCCAGGCCGTGTCCTTGACAAAGCGCTGCAGGAACTGGGCGGCGGTGATGCTGCCGGCGGCGCGGTTGCCGACGTTCTTCATGTCGGCAGCGTCGGACTTGATCGCCTTGTCGTACTCCTCGCCGAGCGGCATCCGCCACACGGGCTCGCCTACCGCCGCCGCGGCGCCGGCCAGACGGCCGAACAGGGCGTCGTCGTTGCTGAACACCCCGGCGTGATGGCTGCCGAGTGCGATGACGATGGCGCCGGTGAGGGTCGCCAAGTCGATCATCGCCCGCGGCTTGAAGCGGTCCTGGGTGTACCAGAGGGCGTCGGCCAGCACCAGCCGCCCCTCGGCGTCGGTGTTGATGACCTCGATGGTCTGTCCCGACATCGAGGTGACGATGTCGCCCGGCCGCTGCGCGGTGCCGGACGGCATGTTCTCCACCAGGCCGACGACGCCGACGACGTTGACCTTGGCCCTGCGTCCCGCCAAAGCCTTCATCAGCCCGATGACCGTGCCGGCCCCGGCCATGTCGTACTTCATCTCCTCCATGCCGGCCGACGGCTTGATGGAGATGCCGCCGGTGTCGAACGTGACCCCCTTGCCGACGAAGGCGATCGGACCCGCCGCGGCGCTGCCGTCCTTGCCCCCCTTGTCGCCCTTCTTGTCTTTGTCCTTGCCCTTGCCCTTGTGGGAGCCGGCGCCGTGCCACTGCATCACCGCGAGCTGCGACTCGCGCGCGCTGCCCTGGCCGACGCCGAGCAGGGCGCCCATGCCGAGCTTGCGCATCTCCTTGACGTCGAGCACCTCCACCTCAACCCCCAGCGCCTCCAGCGCCTTGGCCTCCGCCGCAAGGGTCTCGGGATAGATGATGTTGGAGGGCTCGGAGACCAGGTTGCGGGTCAGGAACACGCCATCGACCACCTTGTCGAGCGGCCCGTAGAGCGCAGCGGCACGCTCGGACTCCTCGCAACCGAAAGCCAGCGCCGTCAGCGTCGGCTTGTCCTCGGGCTTTTCCTTGGTCCGGTATTTGTCGAAGCGATACGAGCGCAGCCGGGCGCCCACCGCCATGTGCGCCGCCAGTTCTCCCGCGCTCAGCGGGCATCCATCGACGCCATCGACCGCGACCGTGACCTCCTTGTCGCCGTTGCCGGAGACCGCGCCGTGGAGGCGCCCGCCCAGAGCCTCCGCCGCCGCCCCATTCAGGTCCTTGCCCTCGCCCATCCCCAGCAGCACCACTCGATCGAGGCGCGAGTTTCCCGGCGCCACTACCGCCAGGCTCTGATCCTTCTTGCCCTGAAAGCGGCTCGCTTCCATCGCGCGTCTCAGAATCCCGCCGAGGCGGTCATCAAGCGCCACGGCGGACGGCGTCAACGCCCGCCCGTCGAGAACCCCGACCACGACAACACCGGCTTCGGGCAGAGCAGCGGATGTGAAGGAGATTTTCATGGAGGACCCTTTCGTTGCGTAGCGCCACCCCGGGCGCGGGCATGCGCGAATGTAGTGGTTCTGCCTCAAAGGGAAGAGCGGGTGCCCGCCATTCGGAACCGTCAGCGCCCGATCAGCGCCAAGCCCCAGGCGGCGCCCAAGCAGTGTGGGGACACACCGAATCGTAACCTCTCGTGGCTATGGTCGGTCGTGCAGGCAGTGCTCTTTCGGCGGCGCCTGCTTTCGAAAATTCAAGGGCGGCGCGGGCATGGATGATCTTCTGTCTGAGTTTCTGACCGAGACCACGGAAAACCTGGCGATGCTCGACATGGCTTTGGTCAACCTCGAGCGCAACCCCAACGACGCCACCATTCTCGGCAACATCTTCCGCCTGGTTCACACCATCAAGGGCACCTCCGGCTTCCTCGGCCTGCCGCGCCTGGAAGCCGTGGCCCACGCCGGCGAGAACGTGCTCGGCAAGTTCCGCGATGGCGAACTGGAGGTGACACCGCCGGCAGTGACCCTCATCCTTGCCTGCATGGACGCCATCCGCGGCCTCCTGACCGGCCTGGAAGAGGCCGGCGTCGAACCGGACGGCGACGATTCGGCGCTGATCGATGCCCTCAATGCCGCGGCCGGAGGCAGCCTTGCCACCGCCGCGTCCGCACCGCCGCCGCCCTCCGCCATGACCGTTGATGCGCCGATGACGTCGTCGGGCGGCTTTCCGGTGGCGGCGGAGTTGCTCGCAGAGGTCATGGAAGCGGAGGCGGCCGGTGTGCAGGCGGCGAGCGAAGCCGACATTGCCGCCGCGATGGCAAGGGAACTCCACGCCGCGCCGCTCGACGCAGCCCCATCGCCGCCCGCCGGGAGCGACGGCGACGGGGCGAGTGCGCCGGCGCAAGGCGAGGCGCGGGATCCGGGCGTCGCCGCCCAGAGCATCCGCGTGCCGGTCGACACCCTGGAAAAGCTGATGAACCTGGTCGGCGAGCTGGTGCTGACCCGCAACCAGCTCCTGCAGATGGTGCGCGCGAGGGACGACAGCGAGTTCGTCACCCCCCTGCAGCGGCTCAGCCACATCACCACCGACCTGCAGGAAGGCGTCATGAAGACGCGCATGCAGCCGATCGGCAACGCCTGGGCCAAGCTGCCCCGCATCGTTCGCGATCTTGCCGTCGAGACCGGGCGGCGGATCGAACTCCGCATGATGGGCGCCGACACCGAACTTGATCGCCAGATCCTGGAGCTGATCAAGGATCCGCTTACCCACATGGTGCGCAACTCCGCCGACCACGGCATCGAGTTGCCGGCGGACCGCATCAAGGCGGGGAAGCCGGAGGCCGGCTCCATCACACTGAAAGCCTACCACGAAGGCGGCCACATCATCATTCAGATCGCCGACGACGGCAGAGGCCTCGACCTTGGGCGCATCTGCCAGAAGATCATCGAAAAGGGGCTGGCGAGCGAGGCGGAGCTGGAGGCCATGCCCGACCAGCAGATCCTGCACCATCTTCCGCGCCGGCTTTTCCACCGCCGCCGTCGTCTCCAACGTGTCGGGCCGCGGCGTCGGCATGGACGTGGTGCGCACCAACATCGAGAAGATCGGCGGCACCGTCGATCTGAAATCGGTGGCGGGGAAGGGCGTCACCTTCACCATCAAGATCCCGCTGACGCTCGCGATCGTCTCGGCGCTGATCGTAAACTGCGGCGGCCAGCACTTCGCGCTGCCGCAGATCAACGTCCTCGAGTTGGTACGCACGTCTGCCGGAAGCGAAACGCGGATCGAGCGCATCAAGGATGCGTTGGTGCTGCGGCTGCGCGACCGGCTGTTGCCGTTGGTCGACCTGCGCGCGCTGCTGCGGGTCGATGAGCGCCTGGCGCCGGCTCATCAACCGCAAGACGCCGGCCGCGATAGCCATTGCACCCGAAACTGCTTCGTCGTCGTCACCCAGGTCGGCGAGTGCGTGTTCGGCATGATGGTCGACGGCGTGTTCGATACCGAGGAGATCGTCGTCAAGCCGCTGACCCCTATTCTCCGCCACATCCCGTACTACTCGGGCAACACCATCCTCGGCGACGGCAGCGTTATCATGATCCTCGATCCCAGCGGCATCGCCGCGGCAACTGGCTCGGCGGCGACGGGGGCGGCGCAGGCGCCCGAAAAGACGCAGACGACGCGGAGCGAGGTGGTGCCCTTGCTGCTGTTCCGGGCCGGCGGTTGCGAGCCGAAGGCGGTGCCGCTGGAACTGGTCGCCCGCCTGGAGGAAGTCGACGTCGCCGACATCGAGCGTTCCCAGGGACGCGCCCTCATCCAATACCGCGGGCGGCTGATGCCCCTCATCCCGTGCGCTCCCCATCATGAATGGCCGAGCAGTGGCCGCCAGCCGGTGCTGGTGTTCGTCGATGGTGACCAGGCGATGGGCCTGGTCGTCGATGAGATTCTCGACATCGTGGAGGAACGCCTTCACATGGATCTCGCCGCCGAAGGCGAGGGCGTGATCGGCAGCGCCATCGTCGGCGGAAGGGCGACGGACGTGATCGACTTGTCGCACTACGTGACCATGGCGTTCCACGACTGGTTCGGCACGATGGCGGGTCCGCCGGTCGGCGAGTCGGTTGCACATCCGCGGTTGTTGCTGGTCGACGACAGCGCCTTCTTTCGCAATCTCCTCATGCCGAAGCTGGAAGCCTCGGGTTGCCGGGCCACACCCGTCGCCGACGCCGCTGCCGCCCTCAAGCTGCGGGAGAAGGGCATGATGTTCGACGTCATCGTCAGCGACATCGAAATGCCGGGCATGGACGGCTTCGAGTTTGCGAAAGAAGTGCGCAAGGATCCGCGATGGGCGTCTCTGCCGATGATCGCGTTGTCCAGTCATGCGACCGTCAAGGACTTCGAGCGCGGCCGCGCCGCCGGCTTCACCGACTACGTCGCGAAATTCGACCGGAGCGTCGTGGACACGCTCCTCTCCCATGTCACCGCGCAAACCGCAGCGGCCTGACCGGATGATCGAAGCTGAGACCCGGCAGCGACCCGTGGCGACCGGCCATCAACGCGGTCCGGTGCGGGTCATGGTGGTCGACGACTCTGCCGTCGTTCGCGGCCTGGTATCGAAAATCCTCGCTGGCGATCCTGCCATAGAGGTGGTTGCGATCGAAGCGAACGGCGCGGCGGCGATTGCCCGGCTGAAGCGCCGACAGGATATCGACGTCATCGTGCTCGACATCGATATGCCGGTGATGGATGGATTGACCGCCCTGCCGTTGTTGTTGCAGGCGAGGCCGGGCGTCCGCGTCATCATCGCCTCCAGCCTCAGCCAGCGCGGCGCCGAGATCAGCGTCCGCGCTCTGGAAGCAGGCGCCGTCGACTGCGTGCCGAAACCGTCGGGAGTAGGCGCGATCATGACGCGTGAAGACTTCCGTCGCGACCTCTTAGGCAAGGTCCGTTCGCTCGCGCCGCCGACGGCGCCACCGTCTCAGGCGCAGCCGCCGCGGCCGGCGTTGTCGCCGGCGAAGCCGTGCCCGGCCGTCAGCGCGTTGACCCGGTCACCCGGCGCGCGTCCGCCGGCACTCCGTCAGCCCCACACCGCGGCGCCGTTGTCGCCGCAACCGCTGCTGTCGGCCGAGCCGACGCCGGCGCACCAGCCGGTGGCACTGCGCGCAAGCGGGCGGTCGCCGGTAAAGGTAATCGCGATCGGCACGTCGACGGGCGGTCCCATGGCGCTGCTCGAGGTGTTCGCACATCTAGGCGCCGCGCGGATCACCACGCCGATCCTGATCACCCAGCACATGCCTAAGACGTTCACCGGAATTCTCGCGGATCGCATCGCACGCCGCAGCGGCCTCGCCTGCGTGGAAGCGACCAATGGCCAAGCCGTCGAATCGGGGCTTGTGTTGCTGGCGCCCGGTGACTGGCACATGTTGGTGGAAGAGCAAGTCGGCACGCGGCGGCCCGTCATCCGCCTTACCCAGGATGCGCCGGAGAACTATTGCCGACCGTCCGTCGATCCCATGCTGCGCAGCGTCGCGCGGGTTTATGGCGCCGGGGCGCTGGCGGTGATTCTGACCGGCATGGGGAGCGACGGTTGCCGCGGCAGCGAAGCCGTGGTCGCCGCCGGCGGCTCTGTCATCGCCCAGGATTCCGATACCAGCGTCGTGTGGGGAATGCCGGGCGCCGTTGCCGCTGCCGGCCTGTGCAGCGCCGTGCTGCCGATTGCCGAGGTGGCTCCCTACATCGTTCGACGACTCGCGAGCAAGCCGTCATGACTCCAGAAGATCTCGACTATATCGGACTCCTGGTCAAGGACCGTTCCGGCCTTGTTCTGGGGCGCGACAAGGCCTATCTGGTCGAAAGCCGCCTCGCCGCGGTGGCCAGAAGCCGGCAACTGGACGGATTGGCAGGGCTGGTGGCGGCGCTCCGGACCCGCCGCGACGGCGGCCTGCTCACCGACGTCGTCGAGGCGCTGACCACCCACGAGACGTCGTTCTTTCGTGACCTGAAGCCTTTCGACGCGTTCCGCGACAGCATCCTGCCGCGCATCATCGAGAACCGGCGCCAGCGCAAGTGCCTGCGAATCTGGTGCGCCGCCTGTTCTTCCGGACAGGAACCCTACTCGCTGGCGATCCTGCTCACCGAGATGAGCGCAACGCTGACGGGCTGGCGGGTGGAGATCATCGGCACCGACATCAGCGCGCTGGTCCTCGACCGCGCCCGGCGGGGCGTCTACTCGCAATTCGAGGTGCAGCGCGGCATGCCTCCGGGGTTGCTCGCCAAGTACTTCCGGCGCGTCGGCGCAGAATGGGAGGTGGTGGACAAGGTGCGCTCGGCGGTCACGTTCAAGCAGCTGAACCTGCTTTCCGAGATCAGTTCCATCGGCTCCGTCGATGCAGTGTTCTGTCGCAACGTCCTGATCTACTTCGATGCGCCCACCCGGGAGCGGGTGATCGCCGGCATCGAAGGCGTGCTGGAACCGGATGGCGTTCTATTCCTGGGCGGCGCCGAATCGACGGTCGGGATCCATACCAGCCTCAAATCGGTGCCCTGGGTGCGCGGCGCCTATGCGCGCGCCGGTCATTTCGACGCTTGTGCCGCAACCGGGCCGGCGCTGGTGGCAACCTTTTGAGGGGACATGAGCATGGATAGCGGCGTCTTGACGGCGGGGATGAGCGAGATGGAGTGCCGGTTGGGGCGCGTGGTCGCCGTTGTTGGCGCCCGGGTGAGCGGGCATCTGCAGGCCGATCTGGACCCGGAGATCATGGAGGCGATCCAAGTCGGCGGTCTCCTCAAGATCTGCACCCGTGTTTCCACGGTTTACGGCATGGTGAGCGCGCTTCGCCTCTCCGATCAGAATGTCCGAGACGACCCGGTGTGCATGGTCGATATCGACCTGCTCGGCGAGGTCCTCATTCCAACCGTGGAGGAGGGGAGAGCGGAGCCAGGCCGTGGCGCGTCCGAGCACACTGCAGTGGCGGAGTTCCGGCGCGGAGTCTCGATCTATCCCGGCTTGGGGGCCGGCATCCATGCCCTGACCAGTTCCGATCTTGCGCTTGTCTACGCTCAACCGCAATCGTCCAGCTTCACCATCGGCGCCGTCTATCACGACCCATCGATACCGGCGAGGGTCGCGACCGACCGCCTGCTCGGCAAGCATTTCGCCATTCTCGGCACCACCGGCTCCGGCAAGTCCTGCGCGGTGGCGCTGATGCTGCGCTCGATCCTGGAAAACTACCCCAACGGCCACGTGGTGCTGCTGGATCCGCACAACGAATACGCTCACGCGTTCGGGGGCGTTGCCGAACTTATCGACACCAGCAACCTCGAATTGCCGTACTGGATGATGAATTTCGAGGAGTTGGCGGCGACGTTCGTGTCGCGCGACGGAAGCGACCGCCAGGCGGAGGCCGAGATCCTCAAGGAGGCGGTGCTGCAGGCGCGGCGGCGCTTCCTCGGCGAGGACGCCGACGCCAGCTTCGTCAGCGTCGACACGCCGGTGCCGTTCCGAATGAGCCAAGCCGAGCGCATCATTCTGGACATGATGGGCAAACTGGACAAGGTCGACAGCGCCCGCCCGTATTTGCGCCTCGTCGCCCGCATGCAGGCGCTGCAGAACGACCGTCGCTTCGCGTTCCTGTTTTCCGGGCTTGTGGTCCGCGATTCCATGACGGACGTGTTGTCGCGGCTGCTGCGCATGCCGGTTGCCGGGCGGCCGGTCACCGTCTTCGACCTGTCCGGCGTGCCGTCGGAG
This sequence comes from Rhodospirillales bacterium, assembly GCA_016710335.1. Taxonomy (NCBI): domain Bacteria; kingdom Pseudomonadati; phylum Pseudomonadota; class Alphaproteobacteria; order Rhodospirillales; species Rhodospirillales bacterium. Next base: position 66,026 of record JADJXQ010000008.1, on the reverse strand, counting down.
ATCGTCGAGGTGGTGGTGTCGCTGATGTGCCGCACCATCTTCGATTTCGCCGTTTGGAGCCGGCGCGCCACGGCGGTGCCGGTGTTGCTGGTGTGCGAGGAGGCGCATCGGTACGTGCCCCAGGACGAGCGCCGCGGCTTCGAGCCGACCCGCCGCGCCATCGCCCGCATCGCCAAGGAAGGACGCAAGTACGGGGTGTCCCTGTGCCTCGTGAGCCAGCGGCCGTCCGAACTGTCGACGACGATTCTCTCCCAGTGCAACACGCTATTCTCGCTGCGCCTCACCAACGACCACGACAAGGCGTTCGTGCAGGCGGCGCTGCCGGAGGCGGCCGGCGGTCTGGTCGCCGCATTGCCCACCCTGCAAAGCCAGGAGGCGGTGGTGGTCGGCGACGGGGTCAGCTTGCCGATGCGGATTCGCTTCCGCGACCTCGACGAAGCACACCGCCCGCAGAGCGCCACGGCGGCATTTTCCGCAAGTTGGGCTGAAGACTGCGGCAGTGGTGGCGACCGGGCCCAGGTTCGCGAGACGGTCGAGAACTGGCGTCGGCAACAGATGTTCTGCGCCGGTTTCACCCTCTCGGCGGCGCGGCGAGAACGGCAGGGCGCCCTCGCGTAGTCGTTTGGGCCGTGATCTCCCAGACCCGCGACAGGTAGCGGCTGCACCCATATATTGATTTCTTGCCCGTTACGTGTCAGTATGTAGGTAACCAGGAGGCCTCCACCGCCTGCTGTGGACGCGGACAATTCCCGTAATGCGGGAAAGTTGATGGGAAGGGTATCTTTTGCTTGCAAAACGGCGCAGAAGCAGGCACTATTTAAACGTGTTCAACGAATAAAAATACTACCGAGGAGGGTGGCGCCGGCCGTATCGGAACAGGAGCAGGCAGATGGCAGACCTCCGCACCGTCCAAGACATGAGCCGCACGCTGTATCATCACCAATGGGCCTCTCTCGACGAGTGGGTGCGATCCGTAAACGCACTTGCCGACCTCGACGACGACGAGATCGACGACCTTGTACGTCGGCGCACGCTGGCGCCGGAAGCCGCCATCCTGACCTAGTGCAGCGGCGCGAATCGGTCGCGCACTAGGCTCCCCCGTTCCTCCCCCACGTCTTCTCGTTTCGACCGCCCTGACATCGGCGGCTGCCGCATCCTATTTGCACTGCAGGCGCCCCTTGTCGATTCGCAGGAAGGAATGGGGATTATGAGAGCTCTAGTGGCCGTAGCCGTCCTCATGGCGGCGCTGGCGGCCTCGCCGTACGCGCAAGCAGACGACGACCGGACCGCCGCGCCCCCGACGGACGACGGCGTGTCGGCGGCGGATGGCGAACAGGAAAGCAGCGGGCCTCCCGCCGTCGAGCCCGCGCAACGGCCGGACCCGGCACCGGACTCTGCGGCCGCGCTGACGAAGCGGGTCAAGACGCTCGAAGCCCAGGTGGCGGCGCTGCAGAGTCTCGTTGCCAAGCTTGCCGATGGGCACCGGGTGATGGGCGCGAAGCACGTTCTGCAAAGCGGATCCGCCCGCATCGAGGTGTCGCCGATGGGCATCGTCATCACCTCGCCGGGCGGCGTTCGTATCGCCAGCGGGGGCGAGATCGACATCGACAGCCGGGCAGGGGTAAGCATCGGCGCCAGCCGTAGCCTCGACCTCAAGGGCTCGTCGATCAAGTTGAACGGTGGCGCCCATCGGGTGCTGCGCGGCCAGGTCCGCATCCGCAATACCTGCATCCCCGACCGCTCGACCGGCAGCTTCCGTTGCGCGGAGGGCATCGTCGACCCGAACTCCTACAGCCGCTCCGTGTTCACCGATTGAGGGCGGCCGGCAGGGTTCAGCGAGGCTCCAGCGAGAGGCACAACGCCTCGAAGTCGCGGGTGAAGCGTTCGGGGTCGAACAGCGCCGCACCGCTGGCGGCGGTTCTCAAGATGTTGCGGATCCCTTCACGCTCGGCCGGATCGCGCGCGTAGCGCAAGGCTGCGGCTTTGTAATCCTCTATGGTCGCGGTGATCAGGGTGTCGAGGCGGAGGCTGGCGAGCAGGCTGGCGCTCATCCGCGCCGTCGGTCCGCGACCTTCCAACGTCACCACCGGCACCCCGGCGAGCAACAGGTTCGCGGTCGTCACCCCGCCGCCGTATGGCCACGTATCGAGTGCCAGATCGGCGCAGGCGAGGCGCGCCAGATGCCGGTAGTAGTTCGCCCAGTCCGCGAAGATCAACCGCGAGCGGTCAATGCCATGGGCTTCCGCCGCGGCGCCGATATTGTCGCGTGCCCGTCCTGACGCCAACATCCACAGGACCGAGCCGGGAGTCTCGGCGAGGATCTCCATCCAGCAGCGGAACATGCGCGGGTTCAGCTTCTTGACGCCGTTGAAAGAGGCGAACACGAACGCGTCCTCGGGCAGGCCGACGTCGCCGCGACCGATGGCGACCGCATCCATCTCCGGCGGCCGATGGCAGGCCATGAACACGTTCGGCAGGTACGCCGGTTCCTCCCGCACGTGCGCCAGTTCGTCCGCGGGCAACAGGCGCCGGTCGCTCACCAGGTAGTCCACGTACGCGGCGCCCGAGGTGGCCACGTAGCCGAGCCAGAAGATCTGGATCGGGGCCGGACGCAGGCTGAGGATGTCCAGGCGGTTGTTCTCGGTGTGGCCGGTGAGGTCGATGAGGATGTCGATGCCGTAGGCGCGGATGCGGTCGGCGGCTTGCTCGCTGCCGAGCCCGTTGATGTTGACGAAGGTATCGCAGGCGCCGATTGCGAAGCGCCGGAACGGGTCGTCGTGTGGGGGGCCGTAGCCGAAGCCGTGGACGGTGAAGCGGCTGCGGTCATGATGGTGCATCACCCACGCCGCGGTCTGCATCACCGGGTGGCTGTGGAACTGCCCGCACAGATAGCCGAGGCGGAGTGGCCGGGCGGTTTGACCGGAGTGCCGGCGGCGCGTCGCGCCCGCATCCGCGGCGGCGACGCGATCGAACTGACTGCCGGTGTCCCGCGTGCGCGCCCACGCCTCGGCGATCTGGCGATGACGGTCCGGGTCGTCCCGTCGCAGAAGATTGAGGAACGGGTGCTCGAGCGGCTTCTGTCGCATCGCCAACGCCTTGCCCGTTGCCGCGTCGAGCTCGGCGTCGATGGCCTCCAGCTCTCGCCAATCGCAAAGGGTGCGCCGCAGCGCTGCGAGCCGCGCGGCGGCGACGGCGTTGTGCGGGTCCAGGTGCCGCAGGCGGTCGAACGCCTCGGCTGCGGCCTCGTTGTCCTTCAGGAAATAGCAAGCGTTGGCGAGGCGCAGTTGTGCGCCGGTGTCTTCCGGGGCAAGCGCCAGTGCCCGCCCGAAGGCCTCGCGCGCCTCCGTCATCCGGTCCAGCCGCGCCATGCAGGTGCCGAGAGTGTCCCACCACCGCGCCTCGCCAGGCCGCAACTCCAGCGCCCGTTCCAAGGGGGCGACGGCGCCGGCGATGTTGCCCCCTTCGATGTGCGCCAGCGCCAGACGGTGATGAAACAGCGCCCGCTCCGGCGCGATCCGCGTCGCGGCCTCGAGCTGATCGATTCCGGCGGTGACGTTGCCCGCCTGCAGGGCGGCGAGCCCGTCCAGAAAGCGTGCCAGGGGATGCTTGGGATTGCGGCCGAGAAGACGCCCATAGACGGCGCGCGCCTCGATCAGTCGGCCCTTGTCATGAAGCGTGCGCGCCGTGGCCAGCAGCGCCTCGTCGGACTGCATCTGCCTTGGGGCAAGATCCTGCTTGTGATGTCCTGGTTTGCCCATGATCAGCAACACTCATCAGCGGCGATCGACACGGAGTTTGCTCAGCGGACGCGCCCGGGACCGCGTCGAGACGGCCGGCGCGTCAGATGCCGCCCGCGCCTCGCCAGCGAGGGCGCAATTCAGCGCAGGGACAAGCGCCGCATTCGCGGTCTCTGCTGCGCAACTCGCGGTCCGATCGCCAAGCCCCCTATCCGGTCGCTGCCCGACTGATCGCCGCCTGGTCGGCCTTCCGGCCATAGAGGTCGTAGTAGTAGGAGATCGTCTCATGCAGCACCTCGCGCAGCGGAGTCTTCGGTGTCCAGCCGAGCACCGCCGTTTCCTTGCCGATGTCCAGCATGCGGCGGTCGCAATCCTCGTACCCAGGGCCGTAGAACGCTTGGGAGGATACGTGAACCAGCGGATGATTGCGGTAACGCACGTCGCCGCTAACCTCGGCCATCACGTCGCGCATCATGTGTGCCAGTTCGAGCATCGACACCTCGTTGGCGGGGTTGCCGATGTTGAAGATGTGGTTGAGAGCGCCCGGCCGGTCGAGCGCCGCAACAGTAGCGTCGATGGCATCATGGATGGAGGTGATGGTGCGGAGTGCGCCGCCGCCGTCCACGATCTCCAGCGGCTCACCGAGCAGGAGCGCGCCAAGGAAGCAGGCGAGCACCCGCGGCTTGCCTTCCCCCTCGATGCCGCGAATGTAGTCCATGCGCGGGCCGAAGAAGTTGAACGGCCGAATGATGACATAGGGCAGGCCGCGCTCGTGGTGATAGGCGTAGATCAGGCGCTCCATGAGCTGCTTTGCGGCGGCGTAGCTCCAGCGCTGGTTCTGGGTCGGCCCCAGGAGCAACGGCGAGCGCTCCGTGTCGAGTTCGAAGAGCGATGGATCGTCATATCGGTTGTTCGGCAGGTAGCTGGCGATGGTCCGCCCGTACACTTCGCTGGTCGAGAAGTGCATGAGCGGCGTGTTGGACTCCGCTGCCAGCTCGACAAGGTGATAGGCGTCGATGAAGTTGGTGTAGAGGGTGAGCAGCGGCTCGGTGTTGTATTGGGATGGGTTACACACCGCCGAAAGATTGATCACCCAGTCCGCCCATTTTACATCCGCGCGCAACTGCTCGCGGAAAGCCGGATCTGCTACGCTGTGCTGACGGAAGACCAGCCGACCATGGTCGATGTGCTGTTCGATCTTGTCGCTGTTGAGGTCCCAGCCGATGATCTCGCTGCGTCCGTCGCCGGCCAGGCGGTCGAGCAGGTGACTGCCGATAAAGCCGCTGCAACCAAGCACGAGCAGCCGTCGCGCGCCTGCGGGCGCTGTTCCCGCGTCCTTCATCCACAACCTCCAATAGTCGATCGGTTCTTGTTTTGGTGGTAGTATACCGGACGCGCTGCAAGCTGGCTAGAAACAAATGAAAAGCAGTCTGCCAATCCGCGCAAAAAATGCGGCTTTGCCTCGTTGCCTCTATGAACCACAAGCCATGCGGCAGATGCATGCGCGTCGACGCTGCGATGGCCGGCATTTGCGCTTGCGACCGCACCGCGATCATGCAATTATGTCGAGAAAAATGAAGTGGCGGGACTGCTAATAAGACGTACATCCAAATCCATACAGGGTCGGCGGCATAGGGTCAGCGGCATAGGATCGGCGGCGGGCGCCGGACAATCGCGGCGAAGTGCCTGCGTATTGCCGGACGAGGCGCGGCGGTCGGGCTTCCGGAGCAGTGTCGGCGGCAATCGCGCCCGGCGGGTGGCGCACAGGCTGTCGCTCCGGCCCCGTTCAATCGGTTGAAGCGGCGCCGAGCAGTGCCGTCGAGCCAGTTGTGAAGCGAGCTTGTCGCGACCCGCGCCGGGAAACCGAGCCTGGCGGGACCGGCGCCGAGACCGAGGACGGGTTCGCCCGAGTTGTGCCGCTGACGGCAGCGAGTTGTGCCGCTGACGGCAGCGCCGCTGAGGCAGAGAGATTGTTGAATTGGGGCAGATCAAGGGGGCCCGACAGAAGCGATGGCGAAACGCACCACATCAGACGCAAAGAACCCGCTCGATGAGGCGATGTCGGAGGCGCGCCGCGGCCTATGGGTCGCGGCCGTGTTCAGTTTTTTTCAGAACCTCCTGATCCTGGCGATTCCGCTCTACCTGTTTCAAATCTTCGACCGAGTGATTGCCACCGGGCGGGTGGAAACCCTAGTGGCGCTGACGGTGATCGCTGTTTTCGCCCTGTTCATCATGGGCGTGCTGCACATGTTGAGAAGCCGGGTACTCATTCGGGTCAGCACCTGGTTCGAAAACAGGCTCGGGGCAAGCATCATCACCGCCACCATGAACGCCGCCGTTTCCGGCCGGCCGGCCGGCACCGAAGCACTGCGCGAACTCGGTCAGATCCGCGGCTTTCTATCCAGCGCCGCCTTGTACCCGGTGTTCGACGCGCCGTGGACGGTAATTTTCATCGGCGTCATCTGGATGATGCACCCGTGGACCGGCATGTATGCGATCGCCGGGGCGGTGGTGCTGCTGGCCATCGCCGTCGCCGCCGCACTTGCAACCCGAAAGCCGCTGGAAGAAGCCAACCGCAGCAACCTCAAAGCGCTGGAGGGCACCAGTGCGGCGATGCGTAACGTCGACGTCATCCAGGGGATGGGCATGCTGTCCGCCGTGATCCGCCGCTGGGGCGGAAACATGGCCCACGTCGAACGGTATTTGACGGCCGGCACCGATCGCAGCGGCATGTTCACGGCGCTCACGGTGTTTCTTCGTCAGTCCATGCAGATTGGCATCCTCGGGCTCGGCGCGCTGCTCGTCATCAAGGGCGAAATGACCGGCGGCGGCATTATCGTCTGTTCCATATTGCTCGGCCGCGCTCTCGGTCCGGTGGAGCAGGCCGTCGGCTCCTGGAAGGCGTTCATCAACGTCCGCGCGAGCTTCCGGCGACTGCGCGAGCTGTTCGAAACATGGCAGGACGACAGCCAGACGACTCGCCTGCCGGCGCCGACCGGCCGGGTGACCTTCGAACATGTCTTGTTCGCGCCGCCGGGTGCCAAGGAAGCAGTGTTGAAGAACGTCGGTTTCGAGCTCCCGCCAGGTGAGGTGTTGGCGGTGATCGGTCCTTCCGCCTCGGGCAAGTCGACGCACTGTGCCGCTTGCTGGTCGGGATGTGGAAACCGCGCAACGGCCACGTCCGTCTGGACGGTGCCGACGTTCACAATTGGGATCGGGATGATATCGGCCGTCATATCGGCTACCTGCCGCAGGACGTGGAATTGTTTGCCGGCACGATCCGCGACAACATCGCCCGCATGCGGGACGACGCCACTGACGAGCAGGTGGTGGAGGCAGCATGGCTCGCCGGCTGCCACGACTTGATCCTGCAACTGCCCAATGCCTACGACACGGAGGTGGGCCCCGGCGGGGCCACCATCTCCGGCGGGCAGAGGCAGCGCATCGGTTTGGCTCGGGCGGTGTTCGGCGGGCCGAAACTGGTGGTTCTGGACGAGCCGGATTCCAACCTGGATCAGGAGGGGGAGGCGGCGTTGGTGCAGGCTGTCCGCCTGTTGAAAGAGCGCGGCAGCACCGTCATTCTGGTGACGCACCGCAAGTCCTTCATGCGCGACGTCGACCGGGTGCTGGTGCTCTATGATGGCACGGTCGCCATGTTCGGGGCGAGGGACGAGGTGCTTAAGCAACTGCAACGCGGCGTGCCGGCGGCGCAGTCCATCGCCGCGCAGAAGAGCAAACGCAACGCCATTCAGCCGGTCCCCGAGAGTGGCGCGAAAGCTGACGCCGACGCCGACGCCGGCGCTCCGCGCGCCGCTGCACAGCAAGGGAGTTGAGGCCAGCCATGGAGACGTTACTTCTTCCGAGTCCCGACGCTCCGAAGCAGCGCCCGCTGATGAAAACGCTGCGCAGCACGATGGTCACCGGCGCGGTGGTCATCGTCGTGTTCTTCTTCGGCATCGGCGGCTGGGCCGCCGTCGCGCCGCTTGCCAAGGCGGTGATTGCCTCGGGCTTGGTTGCCCCCGACATCAGCCGGCAGACCGTCCAGCATCTTGAAGGCGGCATCATCCATGAGATCCGCGTCCGCGACGGCGATATGGTCACAGCGGGCGATGTCCTTCTCGTTCTGCAGAGCATCAAGGCGTCCGGGGATCACGGCATCGTCTTGACCCGTTTGCGGACGCAGTTGGTCAAGCATGCGCGCCTGGTTGCGGAGCGGGCGAATGCGGACCGCATTCACCTGACCAATCCGCTGGTCATCGATGTCGAAGATCCCGAGATCAAGAAAATCATCGAGGCTCAGGCGCAGCAGTTCAAGAGCCGCCGCGCCAACCATCTCAGCACGCTCGCCATCCTCGCCCAGCGCATCGAGCAGCACGCGAAGCAGATCGGCGGCTATGAGCGTCAGCTCGAGTCGGTGAAAGAGCAGCGCCGGCTGATCGAGCTCGAGTTGGCCGACGTGCGCACGTTGGTCGAAAAACAGCTGGCGCCGCGGCCGCGTCTTCTGGCGCTGCAGCGCACCCAGGCGGAACTTCTCGGCGATCAGGGCAGTCTCGAGGCGAATGTCGCGCAGACCGAGGAAGCCATTTCGGAAACTAAGATGCGCATGAAGACCCTCGAAGTGCAGCGGCTGGAGCAGATCGACACGGATCTCGCCGAGACGCAGGAGCAGATTTCCGAGCTGGAGCAGCTACTGGCGCAGAGCGAGGACATTCTGACCCGCACCGAAGTCCGCGCTCCGGTCAGCGGCATCGTCATCGACAGCAGCTTCAAGACCCCGGGAGGCGTCATCCAGCCGGGTGAACCCATCCTCGATATCGTGCCGTCGGAGGATGTTCTGATCATCGACGCCAAGGTGAGCCTGACGGACGCGGATGACGTGCACCCCGGCCTGCCGGCGCGGGTGATGTTCCCGTCCTTCTCGGTGCGCAACGCCGAGCAGATCAGGGGCAAGGTGCTGTCGGTGTCGGCCGATGTGCTCCAGGACAAGCTCACTGGCCATCACTACTTCCAAACCAAGATCGAGGTTGACCGGGATCACCTGAAGGAAGTGGCGCCGGAGATCCAGTTGCAGGCCGGCCTGCCGGCAGAGGTCTTCATCACCACCGGGGAACGGACCGTTCTCAAGTTCTTCCTCGACCCGTTCGTGCAGAGCGTCCGCCGCGCCTTCACCTCCACCTGAACCCGCGCGCGAGGTCGGCGGAGGTCGCGTTTACCCCGACCTCCAGTCGAGGTTTGCTTCAATTGCGGAGGTCGAGGGCGCTTGGGGTTAGGCGGCCCATAGCCTGCAAGACCTGATAGACCGCCGTCATGGCATCGTATTGTGCGACGGTCAGGTTGATGCGGGCGTTGTTGACCTCGTCCTCGGCGATCAACACGTTGATCACCGTCTCCTTGCCGGATTCGCGAAGGTCGCGGCGCGCCTCGAATACGTCTTCCGCAATCGCGACGGCTTTGACCAGCAACGCCTGACGTTCGCGGGCCGTGCGCAATTGCTGCCAGGCGAGGCGGGTCGCTTCGACGACGCTTCTAGTCACCCATTCGTGGTTGTCCTGGCTGGCGCGGTAGTCGTAGGCCGCCTGCTTGACGCCCGCAGTCGTCGCGAAGCCGTTAAATATGTTCCAGGTCGCCTGCAGCAGGACCGAGAAGTCGCGGCGGTTACCAGGCTGCAAGTCGTAGTTGCTTTCGTAGTCGGCAGCCGTCACGACATCCAGTTTCGGGTAGAAATCGGCCTTGGCCAGACGTCGACGCTCGGCCGCAACTTCGACCGTCGCCAGGCTCGAGGTGACGGCCGGGTTGTCGTGGCGCGCCGCATCCACGGCGGCCTCGATGTTCGGCGGCAAGAGATGTTCGGGCGGGGTCGGATTCGACAGACCCTCCAGGTGGGGCGCATGATTGAACACCTGGATGTAGCGGCTGATCGCATCCTGCAACGCGCCTTCGAACGCCACCCGCCGCTCTTCGGCGATCTGCATCCGCGCCCTAGCCTGAAGCACGTCAACGGTGATGCCGGCGCCGCGCTCCACCCTCTCGTCCTCCAGACGCGCCTGCGTCCTGATGGAATCCTCGCTGATGCGCGCCAGCTCGACCAGCCGGCGCTGGCGCAGGATGTCGAGATAGGCGCCGATGCCGGCGATCAACACCTCCTGAATCCGGCCTTCCAGCGTTTGTTCCGCCACCTCCGTGTTGAGGCGCGCCATGCGGACCCGCGCCGGCGTCTCGAAGCCGTCGAACACGTTCTGCGCCAGCGTCATCCGCACTACCTTCTGCACTTCAGTGAACGGTTCCAGACCGAGTTCCTCCCGTGTTTCCGTCTGGATGTTGGTCGGCCCGATATTGCCGGTGACATCGAGTTGCGGCGCGTAGCCTGCAAAGGCCTGGTCGACCTGTTGACGGGTCGCTTCCAGACTGGCGCGCTCGGCGCGGATGCGCGGATGGTCGGCGATGAGGCCGGCGAGCTCCGACTTGAACGAGGGCGACGCCGCCAGGGACGCGCCGGAGCAGAAAACGGCGAACGCACCGCCCATGATGCAAACGCTGACAGCTTCCATCAATCGCGGCACTTGCTCTGCCTCACCTCCGAACCGTCCGGATACGGACCTGCAATCGACGCGAAGCAAAGTGTACTTGAAGATGATTCCGGGTCAAATTAATGGCTTACGGAGCTTCCCGAAGACACCGTGGGGGCAAGCAGCCGCACCTGCCGCCGGAGATGCAGACGCCAGGGCGCAACATGTTCAAAATGCACGCAGTTTCCCCCAAACGAGGCATCCCCCGCCAACGCTCCGCAGCAGCCGAGACGAATGGCAGTCATGAGAATCCGACCGGCCGTGATTTTTTTGCAACGAAGCTGGGGACCTTCTCGCGCGGCAATCCGCCGTGCGTGCTCGGATAGCTATAGCCGTGCATCAGCACGACCGCGAAGGAGCGGATGCCGGCGCGGTATGCGTCCGCGAGGGCGGGATGGCCGTCCTCCGCGCCGTATCTGCACAGGAGGACCGAGAGAAGCCGGGTAAAGGGATCTTTGGCAAAGCGCACATCGTCCTTGGCGCCGTTACCCGGCCCGGGGGACTCGACCTGGCGCCCGACGCCATGCACCGGGAAGTCCGGGACCACGGCGTGTGGGTTGTGCGCTAGCGGCGGCGGCGCCGATCGGTATTCGCTGTGCCCTTTAGGAACAGGTCACATCATCAGGCGCGATCGTTTAAGATCGCATCGATGCCTTCATTTGTTTGGGAGAGCGACACGATGAACGAACTGGTGGAGGAACTGAGCCGGCGCGCGAGAGACCTGCCGCCGAAGGACCGGGTCGAGTTGCTTGATGACATTCTGGCGAGCCTGGACGCACCGGACGAGCGATTGGATGCAGCATGGGCCGCCGAAGCGGAGTCGCGTCTGGAGGCCTATCGACGCGGCGAACTCAACGCGATGCCGATCGGCGACATTCTCGCCAAGCACCGCACGCCTTGAAACTTTCTATCCTCGAAGTCGCCCGCGCCGAGTTCGAAGAAGCCATTGCTCGCGGCCCACCTCTACCAGCGCGCCGTATTCAGCCGAGAGGCGATTCTTGAAAGATACATCGTATGCCTTGCCGAGGTCGCGGGAGACCTCGCCCGTCTTGATCAACTCCGTATGCATTGCGGCACGGACACCCATGCCTCTTGAGGCCCGGACCGAGCGCAAGTAGCAGGAACCCTGTAGATGGCGAAGGCTTCGGGTCTGAAAACTCGGTCGCCTTCAGCATGACGTCAGCCGCCGCTCATGGCTGTCAGGATGTAGACGTCTGCGCCGGGCGTGAGTTCAGTTTCAAGCGTGGATTGCTCGCCGTTGACGAAGACGTTGATGTGTCGCCGGATCGCGGGCCGCGAATCGCAGAGGCGGTCTCGCATACCAGGCCACCGCGCATCGAGAGCGTCGAGCAAGGCGTCAACGGTCGCCGCGCTCACCTCCACGCGCGGCGGCGCGCCTGGAAACAGCGAGACGAGTGGGGCCGGCAACACCACCGTTACGGTCGGCAGCGCGGAAGCGGGATGATCGTGAGGCATCGGGCATCCCCGTGACGTGGACTAACCTCCGACAACGAGCGTCTCGACGGAGGTGATCGCCGGCAGGTGCTGTGCGATGCTTGTCCAGGTGTCGCCCTCGTCGGTGCTGGCGAAAAGCGCGCCGGAGGTGGTGCCGAAGTAGACGCCGGCCGGTTCCAGGGGGTCCGTGGCCAGTGCCTGCCGGTAGACGCTTAAGAAGGCGTTCTCCTGCGGTAGGCCGGCGCGCAGATCCTGCCAGGTCGCGCCGCCGTCGCGGGTGCGCCAGACGGCGGCCTTGGCTTCCGGCATGTAGCGCCCAACACTGTCACCGTTGAGCGGCACCAGGTAAAGCGTTTCAGGGTCCCGGGGATGGGCGGCGGCGGGGAACCCGAAAGTGGACGGCAGGCCCGGCTCGATGCTGTCCCAGCCGCGCCCGCCGTCGTCGCTGCGGTACATGCCGCAGTGGTTCTGCTGATAGAGGCGGTCGGGCAAGCCCGGCGCCATCACCAACGAATGTACGCACTGGCCGTACTCGGCGTATCGATACTCCTCCGGCAGAAAGTCGTTCCGAGTTCCCTTGTTGCGGGGCTCCCAGGTCTTGCCGCCATCAGCGGTGCTGAACACGCCGCCGGTCGAGATCGCCACCCAAAGCCGATCCCCGTCCTCAGGGTGTGGCAGCACTGCATGGAGAATCAGTCCGCCGCCTCCGGGTTGCCACTCGGGACGCGAGGGGTGGTCGCGCAGGCCTGCAACGTGTTGCCAGGTCGCCCCGCCATCGTTGCTTCGGAACAGGCCAGCCGGCTCGACGCCCGCGTACAGGCGTCCGTCTGCTTGCGCCAAGCTCCAGACGGCCTTGACCGGGTCTTCTTGCGGTGGGAAGGCCAAGCCTTCGCTCGAGTGTGTCCAGGTCGCGCCGAGATCCTCTGATTTCCAAACCGCCGGGCCGAACCACTCGTTGCCGCCGGCGGCGTAGATCGCGCCGCTCGCCGGATCGCCGACGACATGATTGATCGGCCACGCCTCGCAGAACGGGCCGCGCAGCCCCCACTGGTTGCGCCTTCCGTCACCTTCTAACAGGAAGACGCCCTTCCTGGTGCCGACCAGCAGCAGTACGGTCTTCGTCATCTCGGCCTCGCTTGCCGACGCTCTAGGCCCTGACCGCCACCTCCGCCTTCCCGGCGATGATTTCGGGGGGGTCGGGCTGTAGGTCGGCGACGTTCTCCTGCATCCACTTGGCGGCGGTTTCGTTCGACTCCAACGCCATGCGCTCGGTGGAGAAGATGCTGACCGTCGCCATGGTGCCGTTGCCGCCGTCGACGGCGTAGTAGGCGATGAAGCCGGGCGAGCGCTTGAGCAGCGGCACGAAGCTCTCGGCGATCATCCCGCACACCTTGCGGACGTTCTTGACGTTCTGATAGCGGCGGACGCTGATGTACATGGCGGCCCTCCCAAAAAATACGTGAGCGCGCGTCAGGCCTTGGAATAGTCGTAGAAGCCGCGGCCGGTCTTGCGGCCGAGGTAGCCGGCGTCGACCATCTGCTTCAGGAGCGGGCTTGGCCGGTACTTGGGATCCTCGAAGCCCTGGTAAAGGGTCTCCATGACGTTGAGGACGATGTCGAGGCCGATGAGGTCGGCGAGGGCCAGCGGCCCCATCGGGTGGTTGGCGCCGAGCTTCATCACCTCGTCGATGTCCTCGGGCTGGGCGAGGCCCTCGTAGAGGCAGTTGACGCCCTCGTTGATCATCGGCACCAGCACCCGGTTGACCACGAAGCCGTAGGAATCCTTCACCACGTGCGGCACCTTGCCGACCTTGCGACTGACCTCTTCCACCGCGGCGCAGACGTCGTCGTCGGTCTGCAATGCCCGGATCACCTCGACCAGCTTCATCATCGGCACCGGATTGAAGAAGTGCATGCCGATCACCCGGCCCGGGCGTTTGGTAGCCGCGGCGATCTTGGTGAGCGAGATCGACGAGGTGTTGGAGGTGAGGATGGCTTCCGGCTTGCAGATCGCGTCCAGGTCCTTGAACAGGGCTACCTTGAGGCCGACTTCTTCCAGGGCGGCCTCGACGATCAGATCGCAGTCCGCGAATGGCTCCAACGCCGTCGCGGTCTGGATGCGGGCGAGGGCGGCGTCCTTGACGTCGGCGGTGATCTTGTCGCGAGAGGCGAGGCGCTCGAGGCTCTTCCTGATGGTGCCGAGGCCGCGCTGCACGAACTGCTCGTTGATGTCGCGCATCACCACGTCGAACCCCGCGACCGCGAACGCCTGGGCGATGCCGGAGCCCATTGTTCCCGCGCCGACCACGCCGACCTTCTGAATCTGCATCTCAGTCCCTCCCTGCTGCGTCACGCACTGTGGCGCCGTCGTGGCGTTCTGCGCCGACGGTCTTGCGGGCCGCGTTTTCGCACAGATCCGAAGCCAACGGAAGGGAATAGAGACGGGCCGGCGCCGCAGATCGCGCCATCGCCTCGGCGGTTACGCTTCGCTGATCCGGGCTATGCGGGGGACGCCGGGGGCGCGGGGACGCACACCGCAAAGGGCACCGTAGCGAACACGTCGGCGAGCGGCAAACGCAAGGCTCCGTCGGTGTCTGCTACGGCCTCCACCACCTCGTCGGTGAAGATGTTGCGCCAGCGACGCCCGCCGCCCGCATCGGGCAGGGCGACGGCCGTATCCGCCCACGCTTCCGCCCCGATCGGCAGCGCGCCGCCTTCGCCCATGAGCCCGGCGACGAGCCTCGGCACCGCCACCAGCAGCGGCTGCTCGCCGCCGGTGCGGAGGAACGCCGTGAGATGGGGAGCGGACGCGCCTTGGGCGTCGACCGGCACGTAGGCGCCGTCGCGGAACAGGTCCGACTCGCTCTGCCGCAATTGCAACAGTTTCCAGATCACGTACATCTTGATACCGCCGTCCCGCCAGACGTCCAGCAAGTCGCGGGCGGCGTTCCCGCGCATTCCCTTGATCTCCTGCAACTGCTTGGCGCGGGCGGTGAAATCGACCGGGCGGCGGTTGTCGGGGTCGACCAGGCTCAGTTCCCACAGCTCGCAACCCTGGTAGATGTCCGGGACGCCGGGGATGGTCAGCTTGAGGATCGTCTGGGCGAGGCCGTTGAGCACCCCGATCGGCGCGATGCGGTCGTGGAACGCCTGGACGTCGGCGACGAACGGGTTGGGATTGGCGACGTCCAGCACCCGGGTGATGAAGGTCTCGATCGCCCCCTCGTACTCCTCGTTGAACTGGATCCACATGGAATGGACCTTGGCTTCGCGCACCGCCTTCAGCATGTAGGCGACGAGGCGCTCGCGGAAGCCGTCCATGGCTCCCGGATCGATGGGCGCGTCGCTCGTGAACGCCAGCGGCCAGGCGCCGATGATGGTCTGATAGAACAGGTATTCGTCGTTGACGGTGGGCGCCGGGGCCCCGCTGACCTCGCTCTTGCGGCGCTGGTTGAGCGTCATCCAGCGCTGCACGCGCTCCGCCCATTCGTCGGGGATCTCCGACAACACGTTGATGCGCGCCCGCACGTCCTCGCCGCGCTTGGTGTCATGGGTGGCGGTACACACCATGGTGTGCGGCCACCGCCGCGCCTGTTCCTGTGCCTGGCGGTGAAACGCGGCCACCGACAGCCCGAAGTGGTTGGGCTCGCCGCCGACCTCGTTAAGTGAACTCAAGCGGTTGAAGCGATAGAATGCCGCGTCCTCGACGCCCTTTGCCATCACCGGCCCGGTGTACTGCTGCACCTTCATGGCGAGGCGCTGCACCTCGCGCCGGCTGTAGGGGCCGCGCCGGCCGCGCGCGTAATCCATGGTGACGACGCCGTAGAGAAAGTCGAACACGCTCATGTCGATGCGCTGGCTGCGGCGGCGGGCGTGGGCGATCGCCCAGTCGATGTCGCGCCGGTCCTCCGTCGACGCGCCGGAGCGGCCGACGTAGGTGCGGTAGACGGGGAAGCTGGCGACCAGCTCGCGGAGCGCCTGGCGCAGCCCGACAAGGGTGTGGTCACGGGTGAGCCAGCTCGTTTCGGCCAAACGGTTGAGCTGGTTGGCGAGAACCCGGAGCTCGCTCGCCAGCTCCAGATCCATGGCCTGCTTCTTGGCGTCGTAGGCCATGCGCTCGAAGCCGGGATGGCCGCCGACCAACTCCGCATACAGCCTGTCCAGCGCCGGCTCGCCGTCCGGATCGACGAACAGGCCGTTGATGCGGTTGAGGACTTCGTAGCCGGTGGTGCCGGCGATCGGCCAATCGTCGCGAAGGCGCTCATGAGGGGCCAGAATTTTCTCGACGACGATGTAGAGCTCCGCCGAGCCGTCGGCGTCGGCATCGCCCGATGCCGCCAGCTTCTCACGGGCCTTGTTCTGGAGGCGCACGAGGTAGTTCTTGGGATCGAACAGCCCGTCGATGTGGTCGATGCGGAGCCCGTGCAGGCGACCCGCGGCGATCAGGTCCAGCACGAAGCGGTGGACGTCCTCGAACACCTCCGGTTCCTCGACCCGGATGCCGGCCAGATCGTTGATCTGGAAAAAGCGTCGGTAGTTGATCTCCTCCGCCGCCACCCGCCAGAAGGCGAGGCGATACGGCTGCGCCTGCAGCAGGCGGTGGAGCTTCTGGAAGCCGGCGGGCTTGCCTTCGGCGCCGTTGAACATCGCCATGGCCCGGTCGATGGCGGCACGCACCGAAGCCCGATCACGAGCGAGCTCGGCCAATTGGCCTTTGAGGCGGTCCGCCTTGGCGCGGCGGACCGAGCGCTGGCGTCCTGACCGCAACTGCCGGCGCAGATCGCGGAAGCCCGCCAGCAGCAGCTCCAGCTCGACCAGGCCGGTCTCATCCTCCGCATCGGCCCGCAGCCCGGCGACGGCCTCCTGCAGGATCGGCGTGTATTCCCCTGGGGTGACAGGAAAGCGGTGCTGATAGTACCAGACGCTGAACGAACCCTCGGCGTCGTCGAACGCCAGCTTCAGCTCTCCGGCCTCGAGAATCTTCCCGTAGTGATCACCGAGGCTGGGCACCAGAACTTTGTGGCGTAGCTCGGGCTTGGCCGCCTGCCAGTCTATGTCGAAGTACTCGGCATAAGGCGACGCCTCGCCCCACTCCAGCACGTCCAGCCACCAGGCATTGTCGGCCAGCCCGATGCCCATGTGGTTGGGCACGAAATCGAGGATCTGGCCCATGCCATGGCGGTCGATGGCGTCGCAAAAGGCGAGGAACTGCGCCTCGTCGCCGACTTCGGGGTTGAGGGCGTTGTGATCGGTGATGTCATAGCCGTGGGTGCTGCCGGCGCGCGCCTTGAGATAGGGCGAGGCGTAGACGTGGCTGATGCCGAGCTCCGCCAGGTAGGGGATGATGGCCTCGGCATCCGCAAAGGTGAACGCGTTGTTGAACTGCAGCCTATAAGTCGCGAGCGGCGCGTACCGCCCGCGACGCACGGCTCCGGCCTCTGTCATGACACCTCCAGGAACCAGGCGACGGCCCACGGCGGCATCCCCTGCTTGGGCATGCTGCCTTCATATCCCTCGAACGCGTAGATCATGCGGCCGGCCGGACGCTCGGGGGGCAGGGGGGCGTGATCGGCCGAGAGATTGGCGATCAGGGTCAACGTCGATGAGTCTCCCAGCCGCCACGTACAAGTCAGGCCGCGGTCGCCCCAGGCAGTCCATGTTCCGCTGTGTCCGCCCGTTCCGGCCAGGTGCGGCACGATCTCCATGCGGCGGATTTCGAGCAACCGGCGGTGCAGCGCCAGCCATTCGCGGTGCTCGTCTTCGTCCAGATCGTTCCAGTCAAGGGCGCTGGCGCGGAACGTCGCCTCCACGGTCGGGTCGGGAATCCGCTCCCGCGCCGCCGGATCGCTGAACTCCGGAAACGACGCGAACTCCCGGCGCCGACCCTCGCGCACCGGCTCGGTCAGCTCCGGCCCGAAGTCGCAGAAAAACAGGAACGGCGTCTTCGCCCCCCATTCCTCGCCCATGAACAGCATCGGCGGCGACGGCGCCAGCAACAGGATCGCCGTCGCGGCCTGCACCGCCGCCGGCGCCGCCAGCACCGAGATGCGCTCGCCGAAAGCGCGATTGCCGATCTGGTCGTGGTTCTGCAGGAAATCGACGAAGGCGAGGGGCGGCAGATGGGCGCTGGCTTCGCCTCGCCGCTCTCCTTTGCGAAATCGCGACGGATCGTCCTGGTAGGCAAAGCCCTCGGTCAGGCAGCGGCCGAGATGGGCGACGGGTTTGTCGGCGTAGTCCGCGTAATATCCGGCGCTCTCGCCGCTGATCACGACGTGATAGGCATGGTGGCTGTCGTCGTTCCACTGGGCGACGTAATGCCGGGGACGACCGCCGTCCGTGCGCGCGAGGTAGCGCGCCTCGTTGTCGTCGTTTTCCAGCACCAGGTGAACGTGACGGTCGGCGTCGATGCTCTCGCTGACCGCGTCGGCGATCTCTTCGAGGATATCGGGCGAGGACCGGTCCTTGATGGCGTGCACGGCATCGAAGCGGAGTCCATCGAACCGGTATTCCTCAAGCCAGTAGATCGCGTTCTCAATGAAGAACTGGCGGACGAAGCGGCTGTCGGTGCCGTCGAAGTTGATGGCCGCACCCCACGGCGTTTCCCGCTCCGGATTGAAGAAGCGCCGGGCGTGGGCGTAGAGGTAGTTCCCTTCCGGCCCGAAGTGGTTGTAGACCACGTCGAGGAACACCATCAGCCCGAGACCGTGAGCGGCGTCGATCAGCGCCTTGAGGTCCTCCGGGCGCCCGTACGCGGCATCCGGGGCGAACAGGTAGCACCCGTCGTAGCCCCAGTCCCAGCGGCCGGGGAAGTCTGCGACCGGCATCAGTTCCACGGCGGTCACTCCGAGTTCCGCCAGATGCGGGAGACGCTCGATGGCGGAGCGGAAGGTGCCGCCCGGCGTGAACGTGCCGAGGTGCAGTTCGTAGAGCACCGTCTCCTCCCACGGCCGGCCGCGCCACGCCGTGTGCCGCCACCCGTAGGCGCCCGGATCGACCACCTCGCTGGCCCCATGCACGTCGTCCGGCTGGTAGCGGGAGGCGGGATCGGGGATCAGAAGGTCGCCGTCGATGCGGTAGCGATAGCGGGTCCCGGCGCCGGCGCCCTCGACCAGCGTCTCGTACCAGCCGTCGGAGTCGCGCCGCAGGTCGATGTCCCGGCCGCCGTTGCCGTCCTCCAGATGCAGCGAGACGGAGCGGGAGTCGGGCGCCCACAGGCGGAAGCGGACGCCGTCGGCGGTCACTTCGGCGCCGAACCGCGAGGGCCGACCCGATGATGATGGTGTTGTCGTCATGCTGTGTACACCTTGCTCCTGCGTCTCATGGTTTTCGGCTTGATGATTCCGGTTCGGTATCGGCAGCGGCGCGGATCAACAGCACCATCGACCGCGGTTGGACTTCGTACGTCTTCCGATCCTTCAGCACCGGACCGAAGTCGGTGTCGTCGTCCTCGTCGGTATCGAAAATGCGCTGCCAGCCGGCGCCGGACTTCATCGCCGGCAGGGTCCACGCAATGGCGGTGTGGCCGGCATTCATGATAACGAAGAAGTCGTCATCCGGTTGCGGCTCGCCCGTCGCCGTCAGATGATATTCTCCCGCTTCGCCGCGGATCAGAAAGCCGAGGGACTGGCGGCCATGCACAGCCCAGTCGGCGTCTCGCATTTCCGCTCCATCCGACCGGCACCAGACGATGTCCTGGACGGTCGTTCCCGGGATGGTGCGCGCATGGAAGAAGTGCGCCCGGTTGAACACGATGTGGTCGCGGCGGAGAAAAATGATCCGCCGGGCGAAGTCGAGAAAGCGCCGTTCCGCCTCGCCGCGGTTCTCCCATTCGAGCCAGCTGATCTCGTTGTCCTGGCAATACGCGTTGTTGTTGCCATGCTGGGAGCGGCCGAACTCGTCGCCGGCAACGAACATCGGCAAGCCCTGCGACAGCATCAGGGTCGCGAACAGATTGCGCCGCTGCTTCTCGCGGAGCCGGAGCACCGCAGGATCGCCGGTCGGTCCCTCGACGCCGCAGTTCCAGGAGTTGTTGTTGTCGGTGCCGTCGCGGTTGTTCTCCCGGTTGGCGTCGTTGTGCTTGCCGTTGTAGGAGACGAGGTCGGCGAGGGTGAATCCGTCATGGGCGGTGACGAAGTTGACGGATGCCCAAGGGCGGCGGCCGTTGGTATCGAAGATGTCGCTGGAGCCTGTGATACGCGTCGCAAGTTCTGCGACCATCCCGGTCTCGCCCTTCCAGAACCGGCGCACGGTGTCGCGGTAGCGGTCGTTCCATTCGGCCCAGCCGGGCGGAAAGCCGCCGAGGCGGTAGCCGCCGTCGCCCACGTCCCACGGCTCGGCGATGAGCTTGACCCGCGACAGCACCGGATCCTGGCGGATCGCGTCGAGGAAGCCGCAGTGGTGGTCGAAGCCGCCGTGGTCCTCGCGGGCGAGGGTCGACGCCAGGTCGAAGCGAAAGCCGTCGACGTGCATCTCCTCGACCCAGTAGCGCAAGGAATCCATGACCAGTTGCAGGACCTGCGGGTGATGCAGATTGAAGGCGTTGCCGCAGCCGGTGAAGTCCGTGTAGTAGCGGGGATTGCCGGGGACGAGACGATAATAGGACGCGTTGTCGATGCCGCGGAACGACAGCGTCGGGCCCATCTGGTTGCCTTCGGCGGTGTGGTTGTAGACGACGTCGAGGATCACCTCGATGTCGGCGGCATGGTAGGCCCTCACGAAGAGACGGAATTCGTCGATGTTGCGGCTGGCGAGGTAGCGTGGCTCGGGCGCAAAGAAGTTGAGGGTATTGTAGCCCCAGTAGTTGGTAAGCCCGTGTTCGACCAGGTGTCGGTCCTGGAGAAACGCTTGCACCGGCAACAACTCGATGGCGGTGATGCCGAGCTCCTGCAGATAGCGGATGATCGAGGGCGTGGCGAGGCCGGCGAAGGTGCCGCGCAGCTTGTCCGGCACGTCCGGATGGCGCATGGTCATGCCGCGCACGTGCGCTTCGTAAATGATCGCGTCGTGCCATTCGTGGTCAGGGTGGCGGTCATCGCCCCAGTCGAACCGGTTCTCCACTACGCGGCCCTTCGGCATCCAGCGAGCGTTGGTGCGCTTGCTCATGGCGAGGTCCGCCTTCGGCCCGCCGATGCGATACCCGAAGTGGGCGTCCGTCCACTTCAAGTTGCCGACGATAGCCTTGGCGTACGGATCGAGCAGGATCTTGAGGGGATTGAAGCGAAGCCCGGCCTCGGGCTTGTACGGTCCGTGCACGCGATAGCCGTAGGCCTGCCCCGGCCGGATGTCCGGGAGATAGCCGTGCCAGACCTCGTCGGTGTACTCGGGCAGCGGGATCCGGGCCGTCTCGCGAGCTCCGCTGCGGTCGAACAGGCACAACTCGACCTTCTCTGCGTGCTCCGAGAACAAGGAAAAGTTGACGCCGGAGCCGTCCCACGTGGCGCCGCGCGGGTACGGACGGCCCGGCCAGACCCGCAACTTTTTGGACGCCATCGTGATGCTCGGATTGTGGAGAGGGATCCGGGGCGGAAGCGGTCACAAAGTCGCGGCGATCAGGACTTTTGTCAATGCCGCGCTGCTAAGCGACCGCTGCTCCGGCACGCTGGGCGCGCCGGAGCTACGGACCTGGAGGAACTGGAGGGACGCAGAAAACGGCTCAGGCGGCGTCTTTCGCCGTAGCCTGGCTCTTGAGGTAGTCGAGCATGGTGTCGGCGTCGGAGGATTCGAACGGATCGATCGGGCACAGATCGGCGAATTCCGGCTCGATGAACATCTTCTCGATCCGGCCATCGACGACGTACATGGAATAACGCCAGCTCCGCATGCCGAAACCGAGGTTCGACTTGTCGACCAGCATGCCCATCTTGCGGGTGAACTCGGCGTTGCCGTCGGGCAGCAGAAACACCTTCTCCGCACCCTGCGCCTTGCCCCACTGATACATCACGAACGCGTCGTTGACGGAGAGGCAAACGACCTTGTCGACGCCCAGGCCCTTGAACTCTTCGTAGAGCTCCTCGTAACGGGGCAGGTGGCTCGAAGAGCACGTCGGCGTGAAGGCGCCCGGCAGGGCGAACAGCACCACGCGCTTGCCCTTGAAGATCTCATCGGTCGTCAGATCCTTCCACTCGAAGGGGTTCGGCCCGCCGAGGGCGTCGTTGCGAACCCGCGTCTTGAATGTCACGTTCGGCACGGTGTTTCTCATGAGGCAATCCTTTCCTCTGGTTGCGAAGCTGCTCGACACTACCATGGCGGCCAGCCGACCATGCATGTCGAAGCGATGGGGGTGGGTTGCAGCACCGCCGGCGCGGCGCCTCGACTAATTTGGAACAACTCTAATGTAAGTCGGAAGCCCGCCACGTCAAGCCGTCCATCCGCCGCTTCACGAAAAGGCTTGCCGTGCCGCGGATCCCGTCGCTAAGTGGCGACTCACCCATTGGGGCCTCGAGGGGGTCACGACGAACGGAGCGAAACTCATGATCCTACGCGGACTTGACAAGCTGCTGCTGGTGAGCGGGGTCGCCGTGCTGTTGAGCGGCGCTGCTCTCGCGCAGCAGACCACCATCCTCAAGAGCCAGCAGCCGCCGACCAGTGGCAACATCGTCACCAGCCAGGACAAGGTGCAAAGCGTCGTCGGCGGATGGAGCGCCAAGAACGACATCCTCGGCAAGGAGGTCATCAACGACGCGTCGCCGCCGGAGACCATCGGCACGGTGACCGACATCATCATCGCCAAGGACGCCGGCATCGCTTACGCCGTCGTCGAGGCGGGGGGCTTCCTCGGCATCGGCAGCAAGTATATCCTGATCGGAGCCGACGACTTCAGTGCGCCGGTGGCCGGCAAGTTCGTCCTGCCCGGCGTGACCAAGAAAGCCGTGGAATCCGCCCCGGCCTTCCAGTACGCCCAGTAGGGATCGTTTCGCCAGAGTTCGTGCGCGTGAACCGGAGGACAATGATTCATGACGAAACAAAAGAAGCCCGGAGCCATGACCGAAAGCACCGGAGGAGTCGCGGATAAAGGCGCAGTGCCGTCGAAGGACGCCGATGGGCAAGAGACGGAAGCCGCCCCGGAAGATGGCCTCGAAGAGACCGGCGAGGACCAGACGCTGCACGGAGCCGCGATCGGCACGCCGGGCAGCGGCGAGGAACTGGATCGGATGAAAGACGAGGACGATCTCCCGGAAAGCGACGTCGAGCGCGCCCGCGACCAGGATTAGCGAGAGAGATAAAGCTTGAACGCTGGCGACTTCGTTGCTGACGATTGCGACGGCGTTCATTCGCCGGTGAACGTGGGCTTGCGCTTGTCGAGGAAGGCGGCGATGCCTTCCCGACCGTCCCGCGAGCGGCTGATCTCGGCGATGGCGCGGCCCTCCATCTCCATCTGGGTTTCCAGGTCGGCCGTGAAGCTGCGGGCGAGCAGCCGCTTCACGGTCGCGTAGCTGCGGGTCGGGCCCTCGGCCAGGCGCCGGGCAAGGTCGTTCGCCTCGTCCATCAGCGCGTTGTCGGCGACGACGCGGTTGATCAGCCCCCACTCGGCGGCCTCGCAGGCGCCGAGGCGTCGGTTGGTGAGCATCAATTCCATGGCGCGGCGCCAGCCGATCAGCCGCGGCATGACGTGGGTGGAACTGCCATCCGGCACCAGGCCTGCGGCGGTGTAGGCCATGACGAAGCTGGCGCTTTCCGCGGCGAGGACGAAATCGCCGGCGATGGCGAGGCTCATGCCGGCGCCCGCCGCGGCGCCGTTGACGGCGATGACCAGCGGCGGCGCCATACGGGCGAAGTGGGCGATGGCGGCGTGCAGGTAAATGGTGAGCTCCTTCAATCCGGCCCCGATGTCGTCGCCGAAGGCGGCCATGGCGCGAAGATCGCCACCAGCGCAAAACATCTTGCCGGCTCCGGTAAGCAGCACGGCGCGTACCGTCGGATCCTGGTCGCAGCGGATGGAAACCTGCATCAGTTCGCGGGCGAGGGTGAGGTCGAGGGCGTTGGCGGCCTCGGGCCGATCAAGGGTGACGTGCGCCACATGGTCGGTCACCGCGAAGCGAATCGTCTGGTAGGACATCGGTCATCCCCGTATTTTCGGCATTCAACCGCGGAGCGGCGCTACTCGGTCTCTTGTTGCGCGCTCGGCCAGCCGAACACCTCGCAGACCGGAACTTCGAGCAATGGAATCGTCCGGAAGGTCAGCATGTCTGCAGGCCTCAGCATCTCCGGCGCGGCGAAACCTCCTTCGACACTCTGCCGGTAGATCTGCACCCGACGCTCCTCGGGCGCTACGATAACGTACTCGTCGACCCCCGCCTGCTCGTAAAGCGCCCGCTTCTCGGTGCGCAGTCCGACTCCTGTCTCCGCCGCCGCCACCTCGACGACCAGTTCGGGCGCTCCGTCCACATAGCGATCGTTGGCGAGTTTGCGGAGGTCGCAGACGACGACGATATCCGGATGGACGACCGTATCGGCAGCGAGCACCACGTCGACCGGCTCGACAAAGACGCCGCAAGACGATCCCTCGCGATCGGCGCCCTCAGCGCGGAGGAACCCGACGATCAGGCTTCCGAGTGCGATCAGAGCACGGTCGCGATCCTTGGACGGCGCCGACAAGCACGGCCGCAACTCGCCGCGAATCAGTTCGCATGGCGGGCCGTCGGGGAGGGCAAGATACTCCTCGACGGTGTAGCGCTTGTCGCGATCCTGCAGCCGCACGGCCGAATCCTTACGCACAATCCCTGTTTCAACGAGCAACTCGAACCGCCGCATCACTCACGTCGATCGCTCCAGCGATTCCTGCTATAACATCACACTTGATCTTGGTGCGCCAGATGTCCCAGTGCAGCGGTGCATACAGGAATGCACCATTGCTGCAGATAACCTCTTGATTCCCGTGCACACTGTCGCCCACTCGACTGAATTACTCGAATGGGTGTGTGTACTCGGGAGAGCACCATCCAGGCCATGCCGGTCGCCTGCTGAAAGACGCTCACAGAACTGGTCAGGTGTGTCGACGATGCTCATAAGGATCGCGATCGGGTTCAACGCCCTTTTCTTGATGATTGCTGCGGCCGGCGCGTCGTCGGCCGAACCCCAGTGGTGGCAGGTGGAGAAACCGCTCGCCGAGCGGGCTCAGGCGTTCGGCAGTCACGCGCGCGGTTGCCTGGCCGGGGCCGTGGCACTGGCCGACGATGGCGCCGGATTCCAGGTTGTTCGGCCGTCCCGCAATCGCTTTTTCGGGCACCCCGAACTCATCGATTTCGTGCGCGCTTTCGCTCGAGAGGTCGAAAGGCAGGGGTGGGCCGGTCTGCTCGTCGGCGACATTGCCCAGCCGCGCGGCGGCCCGATGCGGAGCGGACACGCCAGCCACCAGACCGGGCTCGACGTCGACATCTGGTTCCGCCCGGCGCCGGAGCGGCCCCTGAGCCGGACGGAACGCGACGCTTTGGCCGCCGTCTCGATGGTCGACAGCGGCGGACGTGCGGTCGACGGCGGTTGGAGTCACCGCGAAGCCGCTCTCCTGCGCACCGCAGCGAGCGATCCGCGGGTGGCGCGCATTTTCGTCAACCCGGCGATAAAGCAGCGGCTCTGCCAGAGCGGCAGCGGCGATCGTGGCTGGCTGCAGAAAATCCGGCCATGGTGGGGGCACGACAGCCATTTTCACGTCAGGCTGCACTGCCCGGCCGATGATCGGACGTGCGTCGACCAGACACCGCCGCCGCCGGGAGATGGGTGCGGCGACGATCTGGCCTGGTGGTTTTCCGAGGATGCGCAGCGCATGGCCGCCGAGCGCAAGGCAAGAACGCCCGCGGACACGCCGCCGATCACCCTCGCCGAACTGCCGGCCGGCTGCGCGCCGATCCTGATGCAGCCTTGATGCTCCCGGCGCCGACAAGCAAGGAGACGGCGATGCGGAATGACGCTACAGCGGCTGATGCGCCAGGCGTGCTCGACGTCATCATGGCGCGCCGCTCGGTGCCGGTGCAGCGGCTCGGTCCGCCGGGCCCGACGCCGGACGAAATCCGCCGGATGGTGGCGGCGGCGGTGACCGCACCCGACCACGGCGCTCTTCGGCCGTGGCGATTCAGGGTCATCGACTCGGATACGCGGCTACGCCTCGCCGACCTGTTCGTGGCCGCCAGAACCGGCGGCGCGCCCGATGCGCCGGCCGCCGTGGTCGACAAGGAGCGTGACAAGGCACTGGCCGGGCCCGTCCTGATGGCGGTCACCGCGCCCATCAACCATGGCCATCCCAAGGTCCCTGCAAGCGAGCAGTACGTCTCGGTGGGAATGGCGGTGCAGAACCTGCTGCTCGCCGCACGATCCCTGGGGTACGCCGGAATCCTGCTGAGCGGCGAGCGGGTGCGGGATCCGGCGGTGCGGGCAGTCCTCGCGGTTGCCGACGACGCGGAACTGATCGGCTTCATCACCATCGGCACGCCGGACGGCGATTTGCCGCCGAAGCGCCGCCCCAACCCCGACGACCACCTCGCCTTCGGCCCCTGAACGAACGGGCGGGCAACGATCGAACTCGGTCAGCCCTCCGTCGGACGGAGGCCCAACGCCCGTTCCTCTGTACGGATCCGGCGCCACAGCACCACGCCGTTGAGGAGGGAGAACACCAGGGCGATCTCCCAGGCGCCGAACACCAGCGGCAGCAGCGCGATCTCGGCCGCGACAACGACGTAGTTGGGATGACGCAGCCACCGGTATGGCCCCTTCGTCACCAGTGGCGCGCCGGGCACCACGATGATGCGCGTCGTCCACCGCTCCCCGAGACTGACGATCACCCAGTACCGCAGCCCCTGGACGATCAGGAACAGAATAAGGGGCACCGGCGCCGGCGGCGCGTGGGTGGGGATCAAGAACGCCACCACCGCAAGCCACCCGGCGTGCAGGACGACGATCGCCGGATAGTGGGCGCGGCCCGCCTCGACGCCCCCGCGTGCCAACAGACGGCGCGTGTTGCGGCGGGCCACCGCCAGTTCGACGAGGCGGGCGACGATGACGTAGGTGACGAGCAGCGCATGCGCCGTCACGGACATCACCGCCGCTCGATACGCTCGACGACTCCGAAGGCGGCGGTGAAGCCGGGTCCGAGGCTCGACAGCAGGATGCGCCGCGGCGGCGCACCGCGAGAGAGCACGCGCTGCAGCACGAACAGGACCGTCACCGCCGACATGTTGCCGTAGTCCCTGAGGATGGCGCGCGAGTCGGTCAGCGCGCCGTTGGCGAGGCCGAGCACGTCTTCCAGCGCATCGAGCACTTTGGCGCCGCCGGGGTGGAGGCCGAAGGCATCGAAGTCGGCGAGCGACAGGCCGTTATTCTCAAGAAATTCGTCAAGGGCGTCACGGAAGTGGCCGCGGATGATGGCGGGGATGTCGCGGGAGAACAGCACGCCGAGGCCGTCGTCCGCCACCTGCCAGCCCATCACGTCGAGCATCCCCGGCCATGTGTGCTCGCCCCAGGCGCGCAGGGTCGGCTGAGCAGAGGCGGCGTTGTCATCGGGCTCTGCCGTCAGCACCGCCGCGGCGGCGCCGTCACCGAACAGGGCAGTGGCGATGACGTTCGACTTGGATCGGTCCCCGTGCCGGAAGGTGAGGCCGCAAAGTTCGACCACCAGCAACAAAACGCGGGCGCCGGGGCGGCTCAACGCCATCTGCGCCGCCCGCGCCAAGCCGAGGATGCCGCCGGCGCAACCGAGTCCGAAAACCGGCAGCCGTTGGACGTCACGGCGTAGCTTCATGCGCTCGACCAGAAGCGCGTCGAGGCTCGGCGTCGCGATGCCGGAGCTGGAGACGGACACGATCATGTCGATGTCGCGGCGCTCCAGCCCGGCCTGCGCCAGAGCGCGATCGGCTGCGTCCTCGAGCAATGTTACCGCGTGGTCGACAAACAGCCCGTTGCGGTCGCCGAAACCGTGCGGCTCCGCATACCACTCGATCGGCACGCACGAATGACGTTTGGCGATGGCAGCGTTGGCATAGACGGGAACCAGACGCTGGAAATCCGCGAACGACCCGCCGAACAGCGCCTCCCCGAACCGCGCCACGTCCGCCTGCTCCAGCCGGTAGGGCGGAACAGCGGTCGTTAAAGACAGCAGTGCGGGCCGGTGCTGTGAGGCGCGCGACATGAAGTGCTCGTCACTGGAGGGGGAGCAGATGCTGAAACGTCTTCGTACGTTCCTGAAGTACGGCCCGCACCGCCCTCTGCCAAGCTGCAATGCAGTCGCGGCGGAAAAAAACGACGACCGCGCCGCATCCGGTTGCCGGTTTGCACCGGGGGATCGGCGGGTTGCCCGTCGGCCCGCTTCAGTTCTACCCGCCGGGTCGTCTCGTTCTACCCGCCGGGTCGGAGGACGACCTTCGTCCACTCGTCCTGGTTGTCTTTGAAGTTCTTGTAACCACGCGGAGCCTCTTCAAGCGGCAGCCTGTGGCTGATGAGGAAGGTCGTGTCGATGTCGCCCGCCTCGATGCGCTTCAGCAGATCGTGGCTGTAGCGCTGGACGTGGGTCTGACCGGTGCGAAGCTGCAGCCCCTTCTCCATCAGCGCGCCCAAGGGGAATTTGTCGACCAGTCCGCCGTAGACCCCGGGCATGGAGATCCGGCCACCCTTCCGGCATGCCAGGATCGCCTGCCGGAGAGCGTGGGCGCGGTCGGCGCCGATGCCGACGGTCTGCTTCAGCGTATCGAGGATATTATCGACGGCAAAGCCATGGGACTCCATGCCGACGGCGTCGATCACGGCGTCGGGGCCGATGCCGCCGGTCATCTCGGTCAGCGCCTCGCGCACATCCGTCTGCCGGTAGTCGATGATCTCGGCGCCGAGCTTGCGTGCGAGGGCCAGCCGGTTGGGATAATGATCGATGGCGATGACCTGATGCGCGCCCATGAGCAGGGCACTCTGGATCGCGAACAATCCGACGGGGCCGCAGCCCCACACCGCAACCGTATCTCCTTCTTCGATGTCGGCATTATCGGCCGCCATCCATCCGGTCGGCAGGATATCGGACAGGAAAAGCACCTGTTCGTCATCGAGGCCGTCGGGGACGACCACCGGGCCGACGTCGGAAAACGGCACCCGGACGTACTCAGCCTGCCCGCCGGCATAGCCGCCGGTCATGTGCGAATATCCGAACAGGCCGCTCGACGGCCGACCGAACGCGGTCTCCGAGATGTCCTGCTTCTCCGCCGGATTGCTGTTGTCGCAGGCCGAGTACTGGCGCTTGTTGCAGAAAAAGCAGCTTCCACATGCTATGACGAACGGCACGACGACACGCTGGCCGATGTCCAGAGTGCTGGCGCGGCCGGTTTCGACCACCTCTCCCATGAACTCGTGGCCGAGGATGTCGCCCGTCAGCATGCCCGGGATGACTCCGTCGTAGATGTGCAGGTCCGATCCGCATATCGCCGTCGACGTCACTTTGATGATGGCGTCGCGCGGGTTGACGATCTCCGGGTCGGGAACTGTGTCGACGCGAACGTCGTGAGTTCCGTGATAGGTCACTGCGCGCATGGAACGGTTTCCTTCACGCGGCGTTGCGCCGATTGTGCGAGATCGCGATCTCTCCGGTTTCCATTAGCATCTTGAAGCGCTTGAGCTCCCGCCGGACCTGGAGCTGCGGCTCGCGCTGAAACAGCTTTGCGACGAGGCGGCCGATTTCTCCGGCCGGAGGAACATAGGCGATCACCGCTTCGACAACGGTGCCGCGACCCGCAGGCGCGTCCCTGAATGTGACCCGCCCGTGGGCTTCGATGCTGGATTCGGCGGTGGATCGCCAAGCGATGACTTCGTTCTCCCGATCTTCGACCACCTCGGTTTCGAGATCGACGACTTGCCCGGCTGGAGCCGCAATGCTCCATCGCCAGCGGTTCGGCCCTATGGATCGAACCTCCTCGACGTTCTCCATGAACGCCGGCAGATTTTCAAAGGTACGCCAGTAGCCGTAAAGCTCCGCCCGAGGCTTGTTGATGGTGACGCTCCGCCCGACGACGGCGTGACGGCCGAACCCCGTGTGGCGAGCGGTGCGCCCCGGCGCGCTGTCGGGCGGCCACTCGTCGCGCCGCCTGGTCTTGCCGACGGCTGCTGCGATGGTCCCGCCGATCACCGCCGCGAGCGCAACTCCGGCGAGGATTTCGCCACTTCTGTTGCGAGGATAGCTCATGCTGGTGCGCTCCCCGATACGTGCGGGGGCGAGGACGCCGCCCCGCACCTTCCGTTCACCACCCGGACGATCAGCGGCAGCTCACTTCTGCTGCTGATCTTCCCTTTCGACGCGTACGGCCTCGGTTGCAACTTCCTCGATCTTCTCGGGAGCCACCCCCTCTTCGACGGCGTCGTTGATCACTTCTTTTGCCACCTTTTTCGAGAGGCCCTCCGCCTCGGCGACCGAGGTGACCTTCTTGACGGTTTCCGGTGAAACCTCGGAAACGCCCTGAGTTCTTCCCTTGTCCTTCATCGAAGATCTCTTTCCTGATGCTGTTCAAGGGGACAACGCGCTGCCGCCCCGCAGGTTCCTCCGACTGCTCATCACCTCCATATCGCTTTTCCGGAGCCGGGCAGGCCGTAGCGGGGCCACTTTTCGGTCACTAGGCGGACGATGTCGTCGCTCATGCGAATGCGGCGGCCCCATTCCCGTTTCGTCTCCGGAGGGATCTTGGCCGTGGCGTCGATGCCGAGCTTGCCGCCGAGGCCGGAGTCAGGGGAGGCGAAGTCGAGATAGTCGATCGGCGTGTTCTCGATGACCGTGAGGTCCCGCCCTGGATCGACGTTGGTGGACAAGGCCCAGATCACGTCCGTCCAGTCGCGGGCGTCGATGTCGTGGTCCACGACGATGACGAACTTGGTGTACATGAATTGGCGCAAGTACGACCACACAGCCATCATCACCCGCTTGGCATGACCGGGATAGGCCTTCCGCATCGACACCACGGCGACGCGGTAGGAGCATCCCTCCGGCGGCAGCCAGAAGTCGACGATCTCCGGGAACTGCTGGATCAGGAGCGGCACGAACACCTCGTTGAGGGCCTCGCCGAGGATCGACGGCTCGTCCGGCGGCCGGCCGGTGAAGGTTGTCAGGTAGATCGGGTCGCGCCGCATGGTGATGGCGGAGCCGGTGAATATCGGGAACGGTTCGACGGCATTGTAGTAGCCGGTGTGGTCGCCGTAGGGCCCTTCATCGCCGGTATCGTCGAGCGAAACGTGGCCCTCGATGACCATTTCCGCCTCCGCCGGCACCTTGAGGGGCACCGTCCGGCAGTCGATCAGCTCCACCTTGGCGCCGCGCAGCAGGCCGGCGAACTGGTATTCGGAGAGCGTGTCGGGCACGGGCGTCACCGCGGCGAGGATGGTGCCGGGATCGGCGCCGATCACCGCCGCGGCCGGCAGCGGCTCGCGCCTGGCTCCTGCTTCCAGCGCGCGTGATGCTGGGCGCCGCCGCGGTGTTTGAGCCAGCGCATGTACGTGGTGTTCGGGCCGGTGACCTGCATCCGGTAAATGCCGAGGTTGGGGGCGTCGCGCTTGTCGGCGCCGCTACCGCTCCGGTTCGGCCCTTCGGTCACCACCAGCGGCCAGGTGATCAGCGGCGCCGGTTCCCCCGGCCAGCAGCCCTGGACCGGCAGGCGGGCGAGGTCGATGTCGCCGCCGGTCAGCACCACCTCCTGGCAGGGCGCACGACTGACGCTCTTCGGCTTCATCGCCATGACGGTCCTGAGGAGCGGCAGCATGTCGAGCGCCTCGCGAAAGCCGCCCGGGGGCTCCGGCTGGCGGAGAAACGCCAGCATCTCCCCCACCTCCCGCAATTGCGCCGGCGTCCGGTTCATGCCCCACGCCACCCGCTCGACGGTTCCGAACAGGTTGACCAGCACCGGCATGTCGTAGGGTATGCCGTCCTCGCGCACGACGTGCTCGAACAGCACCGCCGGCCCGCCCTCCGCAAGGAGGCGCGTCTGGATCTCCGTCATCTCGAGCACCGGCGTGACCGGCTCAGCGACCCTTACCAGCCTTCCGTCGCGCTCCAGGCGGTCCATGAACTCGCGCAGAGACTTGTATGCCATTGTCTCGTCTCCCCGCGTGCGTGTGCTTTCACTCGTTCTGTCGCACCTATATCATGATGGCTGCGGCGTGAGGTAGGATGTGGACAGGATTCAAAGTATCGAGCGGCAGATCAAGGCGCTCTCGCCACGGGAACTGGAGGAGTTGCGGCTCTGGTTTGATCGCTCCTACGCCGTCGCGCGGTTGCAAGGCGCCGCCACCGTCGGGATGTCGACGGACGAGATCATGGTGCTGACGCGGAGCGAATGAACCAAGGTCTGGTGCGCAGCAACGTTGCCTCCGACTTGGTCAAAGCAACAAGCAGCATGAACGGCTGCACGTTAGGCCGATCGCATTTCAGAACTGGGGCGAGAGAGCTGAGATATAAGAGCTGAGATATAATCGCCTGGGGTGCGGCTATCTTGTCCTTGACCGCAATCCCGCCGGACAGTATGTTCTTCTTGTGTTCATGTTCCCTATGGTCTATTGTTGATCGGCCCGAGTGGGGCGCGCCGCCCGTCGCGTCACGCGCGGGTTGCCTAGCAGGAATTTAAACCTAAAGAGGAAGCATGCAATATCAATGAGTTGCCTCGGGTTTTGCATACATTTCCATACAAATGCATACATCTGTGCTGCCGAGAATGACACAAAGCGAGGGTTTTCAGGTATTTGGTCCTGATTCGCTCGTGCAAAACGATGGCGAATCTACACGAATCCGTGCGGGTTCGGCCAGGACATGAAACGCATGACGTGCAGATGCACGTCATCCTCTTTACCTGCAGGTTGCGCCATCCCGGCCATCGGGCGCCGCATGGTTCTGCGATGGGAGAGGAAGGGCGCCAGATGCGGTCGACCTAGGCTCCACTTGCAAAGCCGTTGCTTGAAGCGTTGACTCGGCGGATGGTTGACCACGCCTCACACCACTCCGCCGCCGAGGCGCCGCTTGACGTAGCTCAGGTGCGCCGCGACTTCCCGATCCTTGCTGAGACGGTTCATGGGCAGCCGTTGGTGTACCTGGATACCGCCGCCAGCGCCCAAAAGCCGCGCGCGGTGATCGAGGCCATGCAGGCTGTGTACGAGCGGGGTTACGCCAACGTTCACCGGGCAGTCCATTGCCTGGGTGCTCTTGCGACCGATGCGTACGAGGCGGCGCGTGACGACGTCGCCCGCTTCATCAATGCCGAGAGCGCCGACCAGATCGTGTTCACCCGCAACGCCACCGAGGCGATCAACCTGGTCGCTTCCAGCTATGGCCGCGCAGCGCTTGCCCCCGGCGACGAGATCGTGCTTTCGGAGATGGAGCATCACGCCAACATCGTCCCCTGGCAGATGCTGCGGCACGAGCGCGGGATCGTCCTGCGCATCGCACCGATCGACGACGATGGCGCTCTCCGGCTCGACGCATTTGCGGATCTGCTCGGCGAGCGGACACGCCTGGTCGCCATCACCCACTGCTCCAACGTCCTTGGCGCCGTGACCCCCATCCGCCACGTCATCGGTCTCGCCCACGCCGCCGGCGCACGCGTGCTGGTCGATGGCTCGCAAGCCATCGTCCACCGCCGCGTCGACGTGCAGGACCTGGAAGCTGACTTCTACGTGTTCACCGGGCACAAGCTCTACGGCCCGACCGGGATCGGCGTGCTCTACGGCAAGCGGGAGGCGCTCGAGGCGATGCCGCCGTATCAGGGCGGCGGCGAGATGATCGAGCGGGTGTCCTTCGACGCGACCATCTTCAAGGCGCCGCCGCACCGTTTCGAGGCGGGAACGCCGCCGTTCGTCCAGGCCGTAGGGCTGGCTGCGGCGATCCGCTATCTGACCAGCCTCGGCCTCGACCGCATCGCTGCGCATGAGCGCGATTTGCTGGCGTATGCGACCGAGAAGCTGGTGAACATCGAAGGCGTGCGGGTTTTCGGGACGACGCCGGAGAAGTCGCCGATCCTGTCGTTCGCCGTCGGCGACGTTCATCCATTCGATCTGGCGACGCTTCTCGACCGTCGCGGCATCGCCGTGCGCGCCGGCCACCATTGCGCGGAGCCGCTGATGGCGCGTCTCGGCATTACCGGCGTCGTCCGCGCCTCTTTCGGTGTCTACAACACGCGCGCCGAAGCGGATGCTCTGGCGGCGGGAGTGCGCGCAGCGATGGACGCGCTTGCCTGACATGACCCTGCTCGCAGCCTATCAGGCGTACGTGGAAAGTCTCGATGCCATCGACGGCGAGGCGGAACGCCTCGACGCGATCATCAATCTCGGCCGCCGGCACCACGCGCAAGCGTTTCCCGACGCCTGGAAGACGGACGCCAACCAGATGCACGGCTGCATGTCGAAGGTGTGGATCGTCCATCAACGGCAAGACGGCCGCCATACCTTCCACGGCCACAGCGACTCCCTCATCGTCAACGGCCTGGTCGCCGTCATGACGGAATCGTTCAGCGGCTTGACCCGCGCCGAACTGGCAGCGCTCACCCTCGATCACGTCCGGCGCTTCCGCCTCGGCGCCCTCACCGCCCAGCGCCAAGTCGGCATGATGGCGATGCTGAAGCACTTCCAGCGGCTGGCCAAAGCTCCGCTGTCTTCTGCTTGAACCCAACTACCCGCGGCGTATACTGAAAGCCATGAACATCGCGCTGAAGCCGAACCAGGAGACTTGGCTTAACGAAGCCGTTGCCGAAGGCCGGTTCGCGTCCGTCGAGGAAGCGGTTCAGGTCGCCGTGGACATGCTGGTTTACGAATTGGATGTGCCGGATCTGAGAGAGGATGGCGGTTTCGGCGAATTGACGGCGGAGGAGCTTCGCGCCAAGATCCAGGAAAGTCTGGAGCAGGCGGATCGCG
This sequence comes from Rhodospirillales bacterium, assembly GCA_016710335.1. Taxonomy (NCBI): domain Bacteria; kingdom Pseudomonadati; phylum Pseudomonadota; class Alphaproteobacteria; order Rhodospirillales; species Rhodospirillales bacterium. The sequence goes on along the minus strand of JADJXQ010000008.1, from coordinate 31,427 downwards.
GGGAGACCATCGACGGTGCCGAGGCGTTCGCTAGGCTTGAACGGCGATACCGGAACTGGCCGAATGTCTGAATGCCCCGCTGTCGGTTGACAGCGGCCGCGGACCGCGACATCGAACAAATCAGCGACTACATCGCCCTTGATGATCCGGAAGCGGCGCGGCAGTTCGTTTCGCGTCTTCGTGAGCGATGTGAAAGTTTGGCATTTACTCCGCTAGCGGGACGCTCCTATCCCGAACTGGGATGGGAGGTGCGGCGGGTTCCGTTTGAAGGAAGCTACCTGATTTTCTATCGTCCCGAGCAAAGCGGCGTCACCGTCCTCAACGTCAAGCACGGCGCCATGCGCCCGGAGACGATCCGGAAACAGGTGCGCCGTAGCCGGACCGACCACGATCGCAAAAGTTCTTAACGCAGGAATCCGGAGGATACGGCGATGGCGTTGGCTTCGCGCTCGCAGCGGCGGGCGTAGCCGTCGCATTCGGTGGCCCTGCGAATGGCCGTGCTGGCGTCGTCGAGATGATCCCGATGGCTGAGCCGGTCGCCGATCTTCCTCGCCTCGCGGGCGTCGCGCATTGCCTGCCACGCGGCGAACTTATGCTGCTCGGCCAGGCGCCGTGACCTTGCGGCGCCGCGGATCAGGTCCGGCAAACGAAACGCGATGTCCCAATGCTCTTCGAGGAATGGCGCACCCAGAAGGGCGCGGGCGTCGTGATCGTGCGGGCTGACGGTGTCAGGCTGGAAAGCGGCGGCGGTAAGCATCATCGGGTTCTCCCTTGACGACACAACCACTATGCGCCTCACGTGTATTCTACGCAACTTTTAAATGTGTAATGGAGAAAAATACATCTTACGCGGGAACTTGGAATCGGCGCTGGCCCTGGTCCGGCGTCGACCTGGGTGAAGACCTTGAGCCTACTCGCGGCGCAGGATGCGGTTGACGAGGAAATTGGCGAGCAGGCTGGAGCGATGCTCGGCGGTCAACGCCACCGGGTCGTAGACCTCGTCCACCCACGGATAGAATTCCGCCCGGGTGCCGCCGGTGTCTTTCAGGAACTGCTCGAAGAAGTGGTCGATGACGCCGGTCTTCGCCGCCTTGATGTGGCCGTAGCGCAGAGACAAGTGCCGCATGGCGTGGCGAAGCGGTTCGCCCTCGGCCAGGAACAGGTAGAGCGTCGCCATCAGGCCGGCACGGTCGGCGCCGGACTTGCAATGGATCAGCGCCGGGTACTCGATGCTGCGGAACATGTCGGCCGCTGCGTGCAGGGTCGGCTTGTCGAGGGCGCTTCGCGAACGGATCGGGAAGTCGACCAGCGCCAAGCCAAGCTCCTCGCAGGCGCGGCGTTCGAGCACGTAGCTGCCGCAGGTGTCGCGCCGGCCGCGGAGGTTGACGATCGTGCGCGTCCCCCAAGCCTTCTCCCGCTGCAGCTGGGCGGGATACGGCTGCGCCGAGCGCCACAGCCTCTCGCCGACGCGGTGGCGATTGCAGTAGACATGGCGGAACACGCCGTGGTCGACGAAAAAGCTGTCGAGGCGCGCCCGCCACCGCTCCGCAGCGCTCAGCGGCGCCGCCGGAGACGCAACAACCGGGAGATCGACCATCGAGACGGGTTCCTGGCGGTTTCGGAAAGGCGCTGTTGCAAAGCGCGGCCGGCCTCTGAATGATGTCGGAGCAACGGGTACCGGTTAGCAGACCCGGCTGGCGCATTCAATGCGGCGCGGCGCCCCCGGTCGGCGCCGGTCGAAGGGAGACCATGGCCGCAACGCAATCCGACGCCTCTGCTGAACTCAAGATCCCGCTCGGCGACGCCCGCACCTGGCCGCTGACGAGGCGCCTGGTGCGAGAGGCGGTGCGCCCCTATGCGCTGCACCTGATCGCCGCGATCCTGTGCATGTCGGTGGTCGCGGCCATGACCGCCGCGTTCGCCTGGCTGATGGAGCCGGTCATCAACAAGGTGTTCGTGCAAGGCGAACGCGCCGTCTTGTGGCTCCTCGCCGCTGCTGTCATCGTCGTGTTCCTCCTCAAGAACGCTGCGGCCTATGCCCAGGAAGTGCTGGTCGGCCACGTCGGCCAACGGGTGATCACGGACACCCAGAAGCGGCTGTTCGCGCACCTCATGGGCGCCGACATGGCGCTGTTCCAGGAGCGAAACTCCGGCGCGCTGGTGTCGCACTTCACATACGACACCAACGCCATGCGCAACGCGGTCTCCAACGCCCTGGTCGCCGTCGGCCGGGACAGCCTGTCGGTCATTTTCCTCGTCGGCGTGATGTTCTATCAGGCATGGCTGCTGACGCTGATCACCCTGGTGGTGGCGCCGCTGTCGGCGCATTACGTGGATCGCCTCGGCCGCAGCATGCGCCGCGTCTCGACCGCGACCCAGGAGGAGATGGGGGCGTTCACCTCGCGGCTCTCCGAGAGCTTCCAGGGCATCCGCATGATCAAGGCCTATGGCCTGGAAGCGATGGAGGCGGACAGGATCGCCGGCCGGGTCGAGACCATCTTCGGGCTGACGATGCGCGCCACCCGCATTCGCGCGGCCGTGATCCCGATCATCGACGCGCTGGGCGGCGTCGCCATGGGCGCCGTCATCCTCTATGGCGGCCAGAGCGTGATCGCCGGTGAGATGACCGCCGGCGCCTTCTTTTCGTTCATCACCGCGGTGGGCTTGGCGTATCAGCCGATCCGGGCGCTGGGCAAGGTCAACGCCTATCTGCAGGAAGGGCTGGCCGCGGCGGCGCGGGTGTTCGCGGTGCTCGACCGTGCTCCCGCCATCGCCGATCCGCCGCCCGCTGAAGCACAGCCGCTGCCGCGCATTCCCGGAGCAGTGCGCTTCGAGGCGGTGCGGTTTGATTATCCGAACGGGGCTCCGGCCCTCCACGGCGTCGACTTCGAGGCGCCGCCCGGCGGGGTCACCGCCCTCGTCGGACCGTCCGGGGCCGGCAAGAGCACGGTGCTCAACCTGATCCCGCGCTTCTACGACACGACGGCCGGCCGGCTGCTGGTCAACGGCTGCGACGTGCGCGCGGTTGCCGTCGCCGAACTGCGCGCGGCCATGGCGCTGGTCAGCCAGGAGGTGGTGCTGTTCGACGACACGGTGCGGAACAACATCCGCTACGGCCGCATGGGGGCCGGCGACGACGACATCCGCGCCGCCGCCGATGCCGCCGCCGCCGATGCGTTCATCCGCGACCTTCCCGACGGCTACGACACACGGGTGGGCGAGCACGGGCTGCGGCTCTCGGGCGGCCAGCGCCAGCGCATCGCCATCGCCCGCGCCATCCTCAAGGACGCGCCGATCCTGCTGCTCGACGAAGCGACCAGCGCCCTTGACACCGAATCGGAGCGCCAGATCCAGGCGGCCCTTGAGCGCTTGATGCAGGGCCGCACCACCATCGTCATCGCCCACCGCCTGTCGACCATCCGCCACGCCGACGTGATCCACGTGTTCCACGAGGGCCGCGTCGTCGAAAGCGGCGCCCACGGCGCCCTCATCGGCCGGGGCGACGGCCTCTACGCCCGCCTCCACGCATTGCAGTTCAGGGAGTAGGGAAGCCAAGCGGGCTTTCGTCGCCACTGCCGGAAGCGCCGCCGGAACAATGGCAGCGGGCCGGCGTTCCCCGCGTATAGAAGAGGATGATGCCATGCTTTGGAGGAACCGGGCTTGACGCTGAGGTTGCTGGCACCGCGAAAGGGTCGCTTGTTCCAGGAAACGAGACGCAGACGGCGCAGTCTCAGATGTCTGGCGCTGTGGATGCTGCTCGCCACAGCGGTGGTCGGCGGTTGCGACGACTTTCCGCGCGATCCCGATGACACGTCGCGGAAGGTCCAGGGCGGCATCCTGCTTGTCGGGCTGATCGACAATCCTCCCTGGGTTCAGGTCGAAGACGCAGCCCCGCAAGGCGTGGAAGTCGATCTGGTGCAGGATCTAGCCGGGACGCTAAACGCAACGGTCGAGTGGATCCGAGGCAGCGATCACGACTTGCTGACGGCGCTCGAGGCGCGACACATTCATCTGGTCATCGGGGGTCTATCCACCGACAGCTTGTGGAAGGACCAGGTCGCCCTCACGCGCCCGTACTTCCATGAGGTTCTTGTCGTCGCGGCCACGGCGGGTCCGTCACTCCGGAACATTGATGGACGCACCATCCTCGTCTCGCCGGGCACCACGGAGGCGATGCGCGTCGAGGATCACGGAGGTGTACCGGTCCTTGAGGGAACCGCGGGAGTTGAGACGGGGCTGAGCGTGAAGCCGAACTGGAAGCTGCAGCCAGGGGAGCAAGCGGTCTACGAGATGCAAAACGTCGAGCATGTGTGGGCGGTGGCGCCCGGGGAGAATGCCTGGCTCATCGGAGTGGACGCTTTTCTAAGGCGATCCGCCGCACGGGTGCGGGAGGCCCTGAGATCGTGGCCGGGATGAAGGTTCGGCCACCATTCCCGTGGCCGCCGGACAAGGCGCAGCTCTTGCACCGGGCCGACCGGCTAGAATGGGCGACGCTCTTCTTCATGTCGACCGTGGTGGTGGTGATGTGGCTGGCGCAGGGGTCGTCCCAGGCCATGCGCTCGGCGTGGATCGAGGACGTGCTGAGCCTGGTGCCGGCGACGACATACCTCATCGCCCGCCGGTTCGAGGAGCGGCCGCCGGACCACCGGTTCCCGTTCGGCTACTACAACGCCATCCCGCTCGCCTATCTTGTGTCGGCAACGACGATCCTGATCTTCGCCGGCTACATGATCTATTCCAGCGGCAAGGAGTTGCTGAGCGACGACCATCCTTCGATCGGCCTGGTTTCGGTGTTTGGCAACGACGTGTGGATGGGCTGGGTGATGATGGCGGCGCTCCTCTACAGCGTCATCCCGCCGATGGTCCTCGGCGCCATGAAAACGCCGGTGGCGGAAGAACTCCACGACAAGGTGCTGATCGCCGACGCCGCCATGCAGCGCGCCGACTGGAAGACCGGGCTCGCGGCCCTTGCCGGTGTCGCCGGCGTCGGCTTCGGCCTCTGGTGGGCGGACGCGGTCGCGGCGCTCATCATCGCCGTCGACGTCCTCAACGATGGCCGACGGCACGTGCTGGCCGCTCTCCGCGATCTGGCGGACGAGATCCCGATGACGTTCAAGGACCGCGACGAGGACCCTGTCACGGAAGAGGTCCGCGCCGCGGTGCTGGCGCTCGACTGGGTCGCCGAGGCGGAAGTGGCGCTCCGCGACGAGGGCCATCCCGTCAGCGGCACCATCTACATCCGCCCGAAGGAGCCTGAGCCGTGGGTCGAGCGCCTGCGGGACGCCTGTAACGCGGCCCACGCCGCCGACTGGCGCACCTACGACCTCAACGTCGTGGTTTTGCCTCCTGAACCCCGGTCGTGAAGTCAGAGCGGCACAAGCTCTTGGCGAGGTGGAGCATGAGCAGGGCGCCCATCAAACCCTCGCGTCCGTGGCCTTCGCCAGCGCCCCCCGCCCCGGCACGGTGCGGCGGTAGGAGAGGGCTTCGGCGATGTGGATGCGCTTGACGTCATCGACGCCCTCGAGATCGGCGAGGGTGCGGGCGACGCGCAGCACCCGGTGGTAGCCGCGGGCGGTGAGGTGCATGCGGTCGACCGCCTGCGCTAACAGCGCCCGGCCGGCGGCGTCGGGCGCGGCGACGGTCTCCAGCAGCTTGCCGTCGGCTTCCGCGTTGGTGCGGATCGGAAGTTCCCGCCCGACCTCCGCGTCGCCACCGCCGCCGTTGCTGTTGGCGTAGCGGCGGCGCTGGGCATCGCGGGCGGCGGCGACCCGCGCGGCGACGTGAGCGCTGCGCTCCGCCGGCGGCGGCAGCGACAGGTCGGCTGCGGATACAGCCGGCACGTCGACGTGCAGGTCGATGCGGTCGAAGAGCGGCCCGGAGATGCGCGCCTGGTAGTCGGCGGCGCAGCGCGGGGCCCGGTTGCAGGCGCGCTCGGCGTCGCCGAGGAACCCGCAGCGGCACGGGTTCATGGCGGCGACCAGTTGGGTGCGGGCCGGATAACTCACGTGGGAATTGGCGCGCGCCACCAGGGCGCGGCCGGTCTCCAGCGGTTGGCGCAGCGCCTCCAGGCTGGCGCGCTGGAACTCCGGCAGTTCGTCCAGGAACAGCACACCGAGGTGGGCAAGGGACACCTCGCCTGGCCGCGCCCGCATCCCGCCGCCGACCAGCGCCGGCATCGAGGCCGAATGGTGCGGATCGCGGAACGGCCGGCGACGGGTAAGGCCGCCGCCGGTGAGTTCGCCGGCGAGGCTGTGAATCATGCTGACCTCGAGCGCCTCGCCCGGGTCGAGCGGCGGCAGCAGGCCGGGCAGACGTTGCGCCAGCATCGACTTGCCGGAACCCGGCGGCCCGCTCATCAACAGGTTGTGGCCGCCGGCGGCGGCGATCTCGAGGGCGCGCTTTGCGGTTTCCTGCCCCTTGATATCCGCGAGGTCGGGGTAGCTCGCCGCGGCGTCGGCGATCTTGGGCTGCGGCGGGGAGAGGATCTGGGTGCCCTTGAAGTGGTTGACGAGGGCAAGCATCGACGCCGGCGCCAGGATCTCGATGCCGGCCGCCCAAGCCGCCTCGCCGCCCTGAGCGGCCGGGCAGATCAGGCCCCAGCCCGCGCGCGCTGGCGTGGACGGCCGCCGGCAGCCCGCCCACCACCCTGCTCACCGCGCCGTCCAGCGCCAGTTCGCCGACCGCCGCATAGCCGGCTATCTCGTCCTTCGGCAGCACGCCCATCGCCGCCAACAAGCAGAGCGCGATCGGCAGGTCGAAGTGGCTGCCTTCCTTCTGCACGTCGGCGGGAGCGAGGTTGACGATGATGCGCTTCGGCGGCAGCGCCAAGCCCATGGCTGCGAGTGCCGAACGCACCCGCTCCCTGCTCTCGGCCACCGCCTTGTCGGGCAGGCCGACGACGCAGAAGTTCGGGAGCCCGCCGGCGATCTGCACCTGAACGTCCACGTCAAGCACGTCGATCCCCTGAACGCGAACGTGTGGACCCGCGCGACCATCAGCTAGGAGTATCCCGTTTTAGTTGCATTTTGGGCAGATTACACTCGGGCGGCGTGGATTGCCACCCCCTTTTGGGTAAATCCAGTCAGCGCCGCGCGCTCGACCGTTTGCGACGAAATGGTTTCGGTGTATGCAGTGGCTGCCATGCACACCCTTTACCACCTGTGGCTGTCGCCATTCTGCCGCAAGGTGCGGATCGTCCTCGCTGAGAAGCGCCTCGATTTCGAGATGGTGGTCGAGCCGGTGTGGGAGCGGCGCCCGGCCTTCCTCGCCATGAACCCGGCCGGAGATGTGCCCGTTCTGGTCGTGCCCGCCAGCGCTGCAGTTGCCGACGGCGCTGCAGTTGCCGACGGCGCTGCCATCGCCGACAGCGCCGCCATTGCCGAATACCTGGACGCCATCCAGCCGGAACCGCCGCTGTTCGGGCGCGATCCGCTGAACGGCGCAGAAGTACGGCGACTGGTGGCGTGGTTCGACCGCAAGTTCAACAACGAGGTGACGGAGAACCTGGTGACCGAGAAGGTCATGAAACGGCTGCTCGGCACCGGCCACCCGGACTCCGGCGCCATCCGCGCCGGGCTCAAGAACATCCATTACCATCTCGACTACATCGGGTTTCTGGTCGACCGCCGTCCATGGTTGGCCGGGGCCGATTTCAGCCTCGCCGACATCGCCGCTGCGGCTCATCTTTCCTGCGTCGACTATGTCGGCGATGTGCCCTGGGACCGGCACGAACAGGCCCGCGACTGGTATGCGAGAATCAAGTCGCGGCGCAGCTTCCGCGCCATCCTCGCCGACGCGATTCCGGGCTTGCCGCCTCCGAAAGCTTACGCGGACCTGGATTTCTGAACCCTGGGATTCTGAATCAATGACAGCGCCGGAATTGTTCTGCTTCGGCCTCGGCTATTGCGCGACCGCGCTGGCGCAGCGCTTGCAGCGGGAGGGCTGGCGGATCACCGGCACCGCGCGCGAGGTCGGCAGCAGATTGGAGACGCCGGCCGGCGGCTGCGGCATCCTGCCGTTCTCGCGGAACCGGCCGCTTGCCGATCCTGAAGCGTCGCTCGCGGGCGCGACGGCGATCCTGGTGTCGGTTCCCCCCGACGAGGCCGGCGACGTCGTGCTCGACCTGCATGGCGACGCGCTCGCCCGCCTCGGCGACGTGCGCTGGATTGGCTATCTCTCCACCACCGGCGTCTACGGGGACACTGGCGGGCGGGTGGTTGACGAGATGGCGCCGCTGCGGCCATCGTCAGCAAGGAGCCGACGCCGCGTCGAGGCGGAGCGGCGCTGGCTCGAACTGGCGCGGACCCACAGGCTGCCGGTGCACGTGTTCCGGCTGGCCGGGATCTACGGGCCCGGCCGCAGCGCTTTCGATCAGGTGCGGAGCGGCCGGGCCCGCCGCATCGATCGGCCGAACCTGTTCTCGCGCATCCACGTGGACGACGTGGCGACCGTACTGGCGGCCTCGATGGCGCGGCCCGATCCTGCTGCGATCTATAATGTTTGCGACGACGAGCCGGCCCGGCCGGCCGATGTCATCTCCTACGCTTGTGATCTTCTCGGCGTCGATGCGCCGCCCCTCCTCACCTGGGACGAGGCCGTCCGCGACATGTCTGCGATGGCGCAGAGCTTCTGGCAGGACGACCGGCTTGTCTCCAACCACCGCATCAAGCAGGACCTCGGCGTCCGCCTCGCGTGGCCAAACTACCGCTCCGGCCTCCGCGGCGTGCTGGCCGCGGAACGGCGGGCGATGCGCACGGGCAGGTGACGGGAACGAAATGCGACGGCGGAGCGTGCACGCCGGGCAGGTGATCGAAATCATCAGCCGCGCAGGCGGCTGGAAATCCTGACGAGAGTGCGCAATCATCAGTGACGGCCGATGTCGCGGCCGAGTTGACGCACCGGTGCGCCTGTGGGACGTGTTGCCTCGATCGCAGTGCTGTTGGTCGGCGTGATCTCCGCCGCATGGGGGGTGGTGTGGGCCGAGCCCGCAAGCGATGCCTCCGGTCGTGTGGCGCTGGTGCTCGACATCGAGGGACCGATCGGGCCGGCGACCAGCGACTACGTCGTTCGCGGCCTCGACGCAGCGGCGGAGCGCGACGCCGAGGTCGTGGTGCTGCGCATGGACACCCCCGGCGGCCTCGACACATCGATGCGCGACATCATCCGCGCGATCCTGTCATCGTCGGTGCCGGTGGTGAGCTACGTCGCGCCCAGCGGTGCGCGCGCCGCCAGCGCCGGCACCTACATCAGCTACGCAAGCCACGTGGCGGCGATGGCGCCCGGCACCAATTTGGGCGCCGCGACGCCGGTGCAGATCGGGGCCCCCGGCACGCCGTCGCCGGCACCAACTGACGACAAGCAGGGGGATGGCAGGCCGGCCGACGGCAAGCAAGGCGACGATGGCGGGAAGAACGGGACCGATGGCAGCGACCCGGCGCGCCCCCCCGGCCTCTCCGACAAGGCCGTCAACGACGCCATCGGCTACATCCGCTCCCTCGCGCAACTGCGCGGACGCAACGTGGAGTGGGCAGAGAAGGCGGTGCGCGAAGCCGCCAGCCTCGCGGCCGACGATGCACTGGAGACCAACGTCATCGACCTGGTGGCCGCGGACATGGATGCGCTGCTCGCCGCCTTAGACGGTCGCGAGGTGGTGGTGCAGGGTCAAAACCGCCGGCTGCAGACCTCGGGCATCGCCATCGAGCGCCTCGAGGCCGACTGGCGCACCCGCGTGCTCGCCGTTCTCACCAACCCCAACGTCGCCTACATCCTGATGCTGGTCGGCATCTACGGCCTGCTGTTCGAGTTCTACAGTCCCGGCCTGGTCGGGCCGGGGGTGATCGGCGCCATCTGCCTGCTGCTCGCCTTCTACGCCTTCCACGTGCTGCCGGTGAGCTACGCCGGGCTGGCGCTGCTGCTGCTGGGGATCGGCCTGATCGTCGCAGAGACGGTGACTCCCAGTTTTGGTGTGCTTGGCCTCGGCGGCATTGCCGCGTTCGTAATCGGCTCGGTGATGCTGATGGACACCGACGTGCCGGGATTCGCCATCGCCTGGGAGCTCATCGGCGTCACGGCGTTCGTCGCGGCGGTGACGCTTCTTGCGCTGTTGATGGCGCTGATGCGGGCGCGAGGGAGACCGGTGGTGGCGGGGGCCGAGCAGATGATCGGCGGAATCGGCACGGTGCTCGACTGGTCGGACGAGGAGGGGCATGTCCGCATTCATGGGGAGATCTGGCGCGCCCTCAGTGATCGGCCGATGGAGCCCGGCGCCGTGGTTCGCGTCGCGGCAATGGACGGTTTGACGTTGCACGTCGCCCCCACGGAGAGTTCTACGCCCGTTCCAACCGGTGGGATGTGATAGACGGAGAGGGAGATGCCGACATGCCGTTCCTGAACGAGATCTGGCTGATCGTCCCGGCCATCCTGGTGCTGCTGATCATCGCATCCGCCATTCGGGTGATGCGTGAGTACGAACGCGCCGTTGTTTTCATGCTCGGCCGGTTCTGGAAGGTCAAAGGGCCGGGGCTGATCCTGGTGATCCCGGTGATCCAGCAAGCGGTGCGCGTCGACCTGAGGACGCGGGTGTTCGACGTCCCGCAGCAGGACGTCATTTCCCGCGATAACGTGTCGGTCAAGGTCAACGCCGTCCTATACTTTCGGGTGATCGACGCGGAGAAGTCCATCGTCCAGGTCGAGGATTTCCACGCCGCCACCAGCCAACTCGCCCAGACCACGCTCCGCTCCGTGCTTGGCCAGCACGATCTCGACGAGATGCTCGCCGAGCGCGAAAAGCTCAACCGCGACCTGCAGCGGATCCTCGACGAGCAGACCGATGCCTGGGGAGTGAAGGTTGCCAACGTCGAGCTCAAGCACGTCGACATCGACGAATCGATGATCCGCGCCATCGCCAAGCAAGCCGAGGCGGAGCGCAACCGCCGCGCCAAGGTCATCGACGCCGAGGGCGAGATGCAGGCGGCGCAGAAGTTTTTGGAGGCGGCGCAAATCCTCGCCGGCGCTCCTCAGGCCATGCAGCTCCGCTACCTGACGACGCTCACCACCATCAGCACCGACCGCACCAACACCATCGTCTTCCCGTTCCCCATCGACCTCATCAAGGGCTTCACCGAGCAAGACGCGGAGCGGAAGGGGTAGGGGAAGGTGCGGCCAGAGGCGGGGAAGGCAACCTCGCCACCGTTTCACGCATTTGGGCCGGCGCCGTTTCCCATGGGGTTGACGGCAGGGCCCACTTGCGCTGTTTGATCTCGGGTATCGGAGGTTGTAGGCTCCCGCGGGGGCGATCAACCGGAGGCGATGGACCAGGGACGAAGCGTGAAACGGATCTTCATCGGCCTGTTCGGCGCGCTCATCATGCTTGTCGCGCTGGCTCTCGCCGCCCCCAGCTTCGTCGATTGGACACAATACAAGGACGCGGTCGCGCGGGAGGTGCAGCGCGTTACCGGCCGCGACATCGTCATCGGCGGCGACCTCGACTTGCGGCTGCTACCGGGCCCAGCCGTCACCGTGGAGGACCTGCGGCTCGCTAACGCCGCCGGCCGCCCCGACCCCTACATGCTTCGCCTCGCCCGCGCCGACATCAGGATCGAGCCTGGCGCCTTGTTCGGCGGAAGGATCCGCTTCGCCGAGGTGCGGCTGATCGACCCGGTCGTTCTCATCGAGGTCCTCGCCGACGGCCGCCTCAACTGGGACGGGGTCCGCACCCGACAGTCTTCAGAATCTTCCCTCGCCCTTCCGGTTTCCGGCAGCGGGAATGGCGCGGCGGCGGCGCCGTGGGACGGGTCGCTGGTTCGGCTCGACAGCATCGAAATCGAGAACGGCACGGTCATCATCCGCAACGAGGCGGAAGGGACAGTCGAGCGGATCGGCGGGCTGACGGCGAACCTCGCGGCACGTTCGCTCAGCGGTCCATTCGAGGGCAAGGGCCGGCTGCGCTACGGAGACGCGGCACTGGCGTTCGAACTTGCGCTCGGCGACGTCAGCGGATCTGATCCGGTGCCGCTGCGCTTGGCCGTCGCCGATTCGACCGGAACCGGCGGTCAGGTACGCGGAACCCTGTTGGGCCTCGGCGACGCTGCGCCGCGTCTGCAGGGACACATCGAGGGGAGCAGCGCCGACCTCGCCGCCTTTCTCGCCGAGCGGTTCGACATGCACGCCCCCGCTTTCCTCGCGCAGGCGGCCACGTTCTCCGGCACGCTGGAGGCTGCGGCAGTGGGCGCGGAGGTCCGGGCACTGTCGCTGACGATCGGTGACAGCCGCGCGTCGGGAACCGCCGCTGTCGCGTTCGGCACGCCGCCACACATGCAACTCGACCTGCGCGCGACCCGTCTCGATCTCGATGCGTGGCTGGCGATGCCGGCGCCCGGGCAACCGCGCCCCGCGCAGCCGCAGCCACGTGCGGAGAGGACACGCTCGGCGGCCGCGCGCCTGCTCGACGGCTTGACGGCGTCGATCGACCTCAAGGTCGACGCCCTCACCTACCGCGACGGCATCATCCGCCAGATGGAAGCCGGCGGCGATTTTGCAGACGGCACTCTGTTCGTTCGACAGATGTCGGCGCTGATTCCCGGCGCCGCGGAGGTTGCTCTTGAGGGATCCGTGCGCTGGGAGCCGACGGCGACGGTCCGCGGCGCGCCTACCGCGCCCCGTTTCGAGGGGCGCGCCGCGGCCCGGTCGGATGATCTGCGCGGCGTCCTGCGCTGGCTCGGCCTGGATCGGGACGATTTGCCGCGCCAGCACCTGCGGTCCGTGACGTTGAAGACGGCACTCTCGGCATCGCCGCAGCACATCGCGGCCGACGACCTGACGGCGCAGCTCGACGGCTCGACCGTGGCCGGCCGCGTGATCTGGAGCCCGGAAGACTCCCCGCCGCTCGTCGCGGACTTGAGCATGGATCGCCTCACTTTGGACGGGCTGCTGCCGTCGTCGCTATGGTCGACCGCGACCGCCCAAGGCGGCACGGTGGCAACCGGCGGACGGGCAGGCGCCGCCTCGCCCGACGGCGCGGGCGAAACGGAAGCGGAAGTTCCGGCAAACCCGGCCCTCGATCTGCGGCTTCGCGTCGGCGCCCTCGGCTATCGCGGAGCCCGGATGGAGACGGTAGTGTTCGACGGGGCCTTGGGGAGCGACCGGTTGCTGCTGCGGCGGCTCAGCGTCGGCGACGTGGCAGGAGCCTCGGGCTGGATCTCCGGCGTGGTCAGCACGCCGGCCGAGCGCCCGCGGTTCGATGGCCTCAATTTCGAGTTCAGCGCAACCGATCCGGCCCGATTGCTGCCGGTTTTGGCCATGGAGGTTCCGAAAGTGGCGCGCGCCGTCGGACCCGTTGCCGGTTCCGGCCGGCTTTCGGGAACGGCAGACCAAGCGGCTCTCGACCTGAGCCTGACGGTGGCCGGAGCCTTCCTGCAAGCGACCGGCGATGTCGCGGCATTCGACGGCGAACCGAGATTCGTCGGCCGGGCGACGCTCCGCCACGACGACCTCACGCGCATGATCGCTGCGCTTGGCGGCGCCCCTCCAGCCCGGGCGTGGGGCCCGACCAACGTCAGCGGCTCCGTCACCGCCGACCGCAAGGGCGTGTCCGCCGCCGCCATCGAAGGGACGGTGGCCGGCGTCCGCATGACCGGATCGGCTAACGTCAATTTCGCCGCGCCGCGCCCTCGCATCGACGCCGAGCTTGCCGCCGGGCGCATCGTGATCGACCGGTTCCTCTCCGCAACCGACGATCAGGCGTCGTTGAGGAAACCGATGCCGGCCTCGTCGGCGGAGCGACGGCGCGAGGACCCGCCAGCGTCCGGTACCAGGGGTGCCACTCAACCGAACTGGTCGCGGATACCGTTCGATTTCGGCGTGCTCACGGCGATCGACGGCCGTCTGATGCTTGATGCCGAAGCGATTGCGTACGGCGCCACGGCCCTGGAGGCCGCCCGCCTGCAGGCGACTCTCGCCGACGGACGCCTGACCATTGCAGATATTGCGGGGCGGTTGTGGGACGGAGCCTTCACCGCATCGGGTCATGTTTCAGCAGCGGGCGTGCCTGCGGCGGTGGACATGACCGCGGAGCTTTCCGGGGCGGATCTACGGCGAGTCTCCGCGGCATCGGCTGAAGATTCTGCTGCGCGGGCGGTATCCGCCGGACGGGGAGACGTCGATCTCCGGCTGGCGGCTTCGGGACAGAGCACTGCCGAACTGGTGTCCCGTCTGCAGGGCTCGGGACGCCTGACGCTGACCGATGTGGTGGTGACGGATGCGGCGGCCGCCGGCACCGCGCCATTGTTTCGGATCCTGAAGGCGCTCGACCAGGCGGGCGCCCTGTTGCGGCCGGCGGCGGCGCCGGCATCAGGCGCCGACGTCAGTGCGACGGCGCGGGTGGAGGACGGGATTGTTCGGTCTGACGATCTATCCATCGTCCTCGGCTGGGCCCGCGGAGAAGGGCGCGGCGTGGTGGATCTGCCGGCATGGATGATCGATATGGCGGGCGGGGTCACCATGGCGCCCGAGGTTTGGCGCCAGCTCGCCGTCGATGTCGTCGCTGACCTCGGGCGCATCGATCCGCCGCAGCGAATCGATTTCACGGTTAGCGGTCCCATCGACGATGCCGACGTCCGCATCCGGATCGAATCACTGCCCACGGTGACTCCGACGCCGGGCGGCGAGGGTCTTCAGCGGGGACTTGGGCCCCTCACGGACCCGTCGGATTCGCCGCCCGGAGTTCTTGAAACGCCGCCCTGACACGCGCATAAGCAGTATGTCCGTGCACTAGCAGCCAGTACTTGCACGCAGTCCTGTCGCGCACGCAGCGCATAAGTGCCCTTGCTTCGAACCTGACCGTACTCCACATCTGACAAGGCTGGCAATGATTTCAATAGTTTGCCGTTTTCGTGTGGCAGAAATATGACAGTAAAGAGGGTATTGTGCACTGCACACGCAACTTGTGCGGCAGCGGCAACGAGCGTATATGGAGAGTGCGCAACGGGCGACGAATTGGAACGCTGGGAAGCGCATAAGAACGGGAGGATCCGTCGCAAGGTTGTGGGACACCGATCGATCTTTGGAGAAATGCAACCATGAGCGGATTCCAGAATAACCACCTGCAGGCTCACGTCACCAGCGATAACCGGACCGGCGAACGCCGGCTTTCCGAGATTTCCTGGTCTGAAGTCGAAATCCACGTGAGGCGGGCGCGCGCCATCCGGAGCGCCTATATCACGGACTGGTTGAAGCGCACTGCGCAGTCCTGGGGCAGCGTGTTTCGCCGTCCCGGCCACCAGCTCGCTGGAGCGCACTATCGCTGGCGTCCATCGACGCAGGAGAGATAGAGCCGAGTTGCCGCACGATCGAAGGCGCAGGGCCGGACGGACTGCCGGCCCTTCCTTCCAATCTGCGGAGGCGCACAGAGGTGCGCGAAGGCGAGCAGAGCGGAGGTGAGGCCGTGGATCCCGACGATCTGCAACCGGTTCGGAAGCAGCCGGCGCCAGTGAACCTGGACGAAATGTCCATCGCCGCCTTGCACGAGTACATCGCGGCGTTGGAAGCCGAAATCGTTCGAGCTCGCGCCGCCATCCAACACAAACAAGCCGCCCGATCCGGCGCTCAGCAGCTGTTCAAGCGCTAGGGCAGCGGCGCCTTCCAAGAATGCACCATTGCTGCACGTAGCTGTTTATTCTCGTGCATGCAATGACCCATTCGACTGATTCATCCGGGTCGGTTTCTGCACCAGAGCGCCATGCCGTCGATGGATCAGCGTATCCGCTGGGCGCGGCGCTTG
Source organism: Rhodospirillales bacterium (assembly GCA_016710335.1). NCBI lineage: Bacteria > Pseudomonadati > Pseudomonadota > Alphaproteobacteria > Rhodospirillales > Rhodospirillales bacterium. The sequence goes on along the minus strand of JADJXQ010000008.1, from coordinate 15,652 downwards.
GCCCGACGACGGGGACGGCGGCACCGGGCGCTCAAAAAAAATCTTCGATCGCGGCAATTCTTTTGTTGTGTACGTAACCCAAAGGGGGTATACACATCCTTGTCCCGCGAGCGTCCATATCGAACCGGACCGGCGTCCTCAGGGATCGCCATCCCTCCCCGGTTCGATTTGACCTCCTCCCTATCCAAACTAAGCCGCCCTCCGGGGCGGCTTTTTTTGTGGTAGTGCACAGACCCACTTGAACGGGTCACGGTGTGCACGAGAATCAAGAGCACTAGCGCGGGCAATGCGGCTCCATTGGAGGGAGGACGGCGGTCCGACGCTAAGCCATCGCCGTTGACCGAGGGAGGCAAAGCGTCCAAAGTGCCGGCCGTCGCTTCCACCACCTTCGGACTGATCATGCCGCTCGAATACAGCTTGTCACGCGCCGATTACTTCTACTGGACGACGATTTCGACCCGGTGGAGCGACAACGACCAGCTCGGCCACGTCAACAACGTGTTGTACTTTCGCTACTTCGAGGCAGCGGTCGTCGCCATGCTGATCGAGGAAGCCCAGCTGGACTGGCGTCGGGATCCGCTCATTCCCTATGCCGTCGACGTGCGCTGCCAGTTCCGGCAGCCGCTCACGTTTCCAGAGGTGGTAGAGGCAGGATTGAACGTCGCTCGGCTGGGCACAACCAGCGTCACCTACGGGCTGGCCTTGTTTGCCCGCAACGACTCCGACCCGGCCGCAGTCGGCCATTTCGTGCACGTCTATGTAGAGCGCCAAAGCGAATCGCCGGTCGCGATCCCGGACCCCATCCGCGCCGTGTACCAGCGCTACTACAGGCCGGAGCCGGTGTGAACTGCGCGAGGCATCGGCGTTGCTGAGACCGGCAGCTCACCCTGAGCGCGGTCCAAGTGCGGGCGCGCCGTTGTCGGGCTCATGCTTCGACGGGCTCGGCACGAGGATTCTTCTTTATCGAAGATAGGAGTCAGTGGCCCGCGAATGGCGTCCAGCCGGGAGGGATCTGGCTAGCACCACCATGGCGCACAGCGCAAACGGGGCAGCCTTTGACGAATGCGAAAGCCAGAGGGATCAGGCCCAGCAACCCGATCCAGCGCAGCCCGCCGTCGAGCACGAACAGTGCCGGCAGCAATGCCGCCGCCGGCAGCAGTTTCATGAACAGGTCGACGATCTTCCCAGCGCCTCGGACGGTCACCCGCCGATGCCCAGGTTCTTGAAACGCTTGTGGAACTTGGCGACCTGACCGCCGCTGTCCATGAGGCGGTGCACGCCGGTCCAGGCCGGGTGAGTCTTGGGATCGATGCCGAGCTTCAGGGTTTCGCCCTTCTTGCCATAGGTCGACCGGGTCGTGAATGACGAGCCGTCCGTCATCTCGACGGTGATCTCGTGATAGTCGGGGTGAATGTCTTTCTTCATCGCCTAATCTCTGTAGGAGGGCCGTCTGGAGAGCCTGTATATATCTGGCGGGGGCGGCGGGCGCAATGCCGACGCCCGGCAGAGGTTGCGCAGGAGCAGGAGCCGATGTTCACCACCGAAGCAGAATTCGAGACGCGCGCCGAGCAGACCCTGGCCCGCCTCGCCGACGCCATCGACGAAGCCGTCGGCGACCTCCTAGACGTGGAGTTCAACGGCGGGATCCTCACCATCGATCTGGAATCGGGCGGTCACTACGTCATCAACAAGCATGCCGCCAGCCGCCAGATCTGGATGTCGTCGCCGAAAAGCGGCGCCCTGCATTTCGACCACCACGAGACCGACGGCTGGGTGGCGACCAGCGGCGCCGGAACGCTCCCGCAAATTCTGGCCATGGAACTATCGGACGAGACCGGGGCCCCGGTGTCCCTGAATTAGCCTTGGTCGCCGCCTGATGCGGGCGAGGTGACGCGGGCGCCGATGCGGAGCGCGAGGGCTACGACCAGCACCATGACGGCGCCGCCGCCGAGGAACGGCCACGCCTTGCCGAAATAGAAGAACAGCGCGCCGGCCCACACGGGGCCGAGGACCCTGGCGAGGGTGGTTGCGGAACGGCTGACACCCAGGGTGCCGCCGTGCGCGTCCGGGTGCACCTGCAGCGACGTCAGGCTGTTGAGAGCGGGAGACATCAGGCTGAATCCGACCGCAACGACGAACATCGCCGTCAACAGCAACGGCAGACCGTGCGACAATGGGATCAACAGAATGCCTACGGTCAGGGCGCACGCACCGAACACGATCAGCCGCGGCTCGCCGAAGCGGCGCGCCAGGCGACCGATCAGCCCCCCCTGAATTGCCGCGGAAACTACGCCGATGAAGGCGAACACGTAGCCGTTCTGCTCCGGTCCCCATCCGAACTGGCGGCGAGACCACATGGCGAAGGTGGTCTCCATGCCGGCAAAGACGAAATGCGCCAGGAACGACAGCAGGATCAGCAGCAGCACCGCGGGCTGGGTCAACGACCGTCGCAATTGCCGCCAGCGGCTTTGCCGCGGCATGGCGCGGAGCCGTTCGCGTACCTCCGGTGACACGGACTCAGGCAACGTGGCAACGGTCATGACGAATGCGATCGCCGACAGGACCGCGGCGGCCAGCGCCGGAGAGCGGTAGTCCGCCTGCAACGGGTCGGGCCCGGCGAGCACGCCACCGATGGCCGGCCCGAAGATGAACCCGAGGCCGAAGGCGGCGCCGATCAGGCCCATGCCTTTGGCTCTGTTGGCGGGGGTTGTGATATCGGCGGCGTAGGCGAAGGCGACCGCAATGTTGCCGGCCATGGCGCCGGCGACGGCGCGCGCGGCAAACAACTCCCATAGCTGCGTGGCGTAAGCGAGCCACATGTAGGCGGCGGCGATGCCGGCGAGGCTGACCGCCAGGACCGGCCTCCGCCCCACCCGGTCGCTGAGGCGACCCCACAGCGGCGCCGCCAGGAACTGGGCTGCGGAATACGTCGCCATCAGCAGCCCCACCTCAGCCGGCGTGGCCGCAAAGTGCTCGCCGTAGAACGGCAGCAGCGGAATGACGATGCCAAAGCCGACGAGGTCGATGAAGACGATCAGAAACAGCGTGAGCATGAAATTGTCATTGCTAGGCGGCGGTGCCGACGGGGTGGTCCAGACGGCGCAGGAGGGCAGAGTGCCGGATTGCCGCGCATCTTCTACGAAGAAGCCTGCAATGACGACTCTTTAGGGAAGCCCGCGAAGGACTCAGGGCCGGGTGAGCTTGAGCTCGATGCGGCGGTTGCGGCGCAGGTCCTCGGGCGAGGATCCCTCGACCAGCGGCTGGAACTCACCGAAGCCGGCGGCCGCCAGCCTGTTGGGCGGAATTCCACGCTCGATCAACAGGTTGACGACGGAGAGCGCCCGCGCCGCCGACAACTCCCAGTTGGAGGCAAACGCCGGTGTCTGGATCGGCAGGCTGTCGGTATGGCCATTGACCTGCAGCACCCATGGCAGGTCGTCGGGGATGCGGTCCTGGAGCTCCCGGATGCTGTCGGCGACTTGGGACAGTTGCTGCCGGCCTTCTTCGTCCAGCTCGGACGAGCCGCTTTCAAACAGCACTTCCGATTGGAACACGAAGCGGTCACCGACCACCCGGATCCCTTCCTGATCGCCCAGAACCTGCCGCAACCGGCCGAAGAACTCGGAGCGGTAGCTGGCCAGCTCCTGGACCCGTTCGGCGAGTGCCGCGTTGAGGCGCTGGCCGAGCGTCGCGATCTGCTCCTCCTGTTGCACCGCTTTCAGCTCGGACGCGTCGAGCGCAGCGCTCAGTTGCCCGAGCTGCTCCCGGAGGGCGGTCAGCTGCTTGTTGAGAAGGGCGACCTGGGCGCGGGCGCTGTTCGAAAGCTCGCGCTCCTCGATCAACCTCGCTTCGGTGTCTTCGGCTTTGCGGCCGAGCGCAAGGGCCTCCCGTTCCAGCTCCTCCTTCAGCGCCTGGAGGGCGGCGACTTGGCTCAGCAGCTGGTTGAGTCGGCGCGTCTGCTCGTCGATCGCCCGCTTGTCCGCCGCGACAGTGCGCTGTGCCCGGCTGAGATCCGTGGCGAGATCCTCCACCCGGCTCTCCGCGGCGGTGGCGCGATCGGTCAGAGCCCGTATGGCAGAGCGAAGGTCGTCGCGGACGGCGAGGGAGGCTTGCAGGTCGTCCGAAAGCTGCGCAACGTTGGCGCGCATGTCCTCGTTGGCGTTGCGTTCGAGGCCGAGCAGGTCATTAAGCTCGGAAACCCTTGTCTCCAGGCGCATCAGCGCCTCGTCGCGACCGGTCAGCGCCTCGTTAAGGAAGAACTGGGCGAGCACGAACACCATCAGCAGGAAAATGACGACGATCAGCAGCGCCGCCAGGGCGTCGACGAAGCCGGGCCAGGTGTTGATGGAATAGGGGGTGCGGCGGGCGAGGGTGGCCATCGGAAAGCGGCGCTACCGCTGCTCGGCGTCTTCGGCCACTGCCGCGATGGTGCGCGCCAGCAGCCTGATGTCGCCGCGCACCTGGTGCAGGATCTCGTCGCGCCCCGTCGAGACGTCCTCGACCAGGCGCGCCACGTAGAGCTCGAGGTTGCGGATGTGGGCGCGCGTGGCTTCGTCGAGCGCCGGCGAGGCCTCTGCGGCGCGCATTTCGGCGAGCCGGATCAGCGCCGGCTTCAAATCCGACTGGCCCTCCGCCAGCCGGAGCATCAGCGACTGCTCGGTGCGCATCTGGTCGGTCAGCGTCGAGATCTGCTCGGCGAGGCGCAGCAGGTGGGCGTTGGTCGCGCTTCGGCTGTCCTCGCCGCGGGCGATGGTGTGCTGGAGCGCGTCGAGGCTTTCAGCGGTCTGCTCAAGAAGCGCTTGCACATAGACCGGGATCGACTGATCGCCGTCGCCGCTGAGCGCCCCGCTGGCGAGCCGCGTGATCCCCGACAGCCATTCCTCCAGGTCATTGAAGAAGCGGTTCTGCGCCTGGCCGGCCTGCAGATCGAGGAACCCCAGGATCAGCGAGCCGCCGAGGCCGAACAGCGATGACGAGAAGGCGGTGCCCATGCCGTTGAGCGGCGCCTCGAGGCCGCGCTTCAGTTCGGAGAACACCGTCGATGCGTCACGGCTCTCGAACGACAAGCCGCCGATGACGTCGCCGACCGAGCTGATCGTTTCCAACAGGCCCCAGAAGGTGCCGAGCAGGCCGAGAAAAATCAACAGTCCAATGGTGTAGCGGGACAGATCGCGGGATTCGTCCAGCCGCGATGCAATGCCGTCGAGCAGCGAGCGCATGGCCGGCGCCGACAGGCTGAGACGGCCCCGCCGCTCGCCCAACATGGTCGCCATCGGCGCCAGCAGCCGCGGCGGCGCGTGCTGGCCGCGGGAGCCCGGTTCGGTTCGGAAATGCTCGATCCACGACACCTCCGGCCAGAGCATCAGGACTTGGCGAAAATTGTAGATGACGCCCAGCAGCAGCACGCCGACGATCAGGCCGTTGATCGGCGCGTTGGTGACGAACGCCGCCTGCAGCGGCCGGTACAGCACCAGCACCGTGATCACGACCACGCCGACGAACAGGATCATGCGATACAGATACCGGCGCGGCCGGTTCATCGGCTTCGCCTGCACTACCGGGGGTTCGCGGACCGGCATCAACGCTCCACGATCCTCACGTCGACCCGGTCCCGCGGCGCATCGCCAGCGCTGTCGCTGGCGCCGAGGGCGCGGACGTCGATGCGGTTGCCGGCGATGCCGCTTTCCATGAGATAGCTGCGGACCGCCAGGGCGCGGGAGAGGGACAGGCGGCGCGCCTTGCTTGCGGATGCCCCGCCGGCGCGGGCATAGGCCAGCAACTGGAAGCGGAGCCCGGGGTCCGCCGCCGCGTCGCCGACGGCGCGATCCAGTCCGGCTCGCGCCTGATCGTCCAGCATGGCGCCGTCCGCCGGAAACGCGATGGCGACGAGGGTGACCGCCTCGGGAGTCCGCTGCTCGGGCGCGGGAGCGGCTTGCCGATCGTCCGGCGGCGCCGTGACGGATGCGCCGCTCTCCAATGCCGGCTGTGCGGCGCCCCTGTCCTTCGCTGCAGACCGTCCCTGCGCGCTATCAGGCTTTGGTGTCGAGGCGCCGACGTCCCGGGACGGGGATGCGCCCGGCGCGGCGGCTGTCGCACCGGTCACGTCTGGCTTGCGAACGACCGCCGCTTGCCGCACGCCAACCCCGGCGCCGGATCGGCGAGTTTCTGCGCCGCGGTCCTGATCGGGCGCGGCAGCACGCCGGGGATTGCGGACCGGCTCGTCGAGGCGGGAGGCCAAGCGAACGGACGAGTCTGCGGCGGCGGATGCGGCGCCGCTCACTGTCGCCGACGCTATTGCCGGCCAGGGACTAGCCAAGCCCGCGACCACCGTCAGCATCAGCAGCCGAAGGGGGGCGACCATGCGTGCGCGACCTGCGTTTGTTTAACCTCTGCTTGTATATCTTATGCGAGAATCCAAGTTTCGCCACGATAGTATCGCGACCCGGCATGCACAACCGGCTTCCACCGGATCCGGGCGGCGGCATGATCTACGGGCCAGACGCTGCGGCGCCCCGAACGAGATGGCCGAGTTCTTCGTGCAAGGCGCTGTTGGTCGCAAGAATTCCCCTTTCCGACAGCATCTTGCGGCCGCCTGTGAGGTCGGCGACGAAGCCGCCGGCTTCCCGCACCAGCACGATGCCGGCCGCCACGTCCCAAGGGTGCAAGCCGTTTTCCCAATACCCGTCGTAGCGGCCGGCGGCGACGTATGCGAGATCGAGGGCAGCCGAACCGAATCGGCGCACGCCGGCGGACACCGCCATCACCGCACGGACCTGCGCGAGAAACAGCTCGTGGTCCGGCAGGCCGTAAAACGGGATGCCGGTAGCGAAGATCGCCTCGTTCATCCGCGCCCGCGCCGAGACGCGCAGCCGCCGCCCGTTGAGGAACGCGCCGGCGCCCTTCTCTGCGAAAAACATCTCGTCCGGCACAGGGGAATAGACGACCCCGGCGAACGGCTCGCCGTCCCGTTCGAGCGCAATGGAGATGGCGAAGTGCGGGATGCCGTGCAGGAAATTGGTGGTGCCGTCGAGGGGGTCGACGACCCAGCGATTGGAGGTGTCGGTGCCCACTTGGGCGCCGCTTTCCTCCATCAGAAAGCCGAAGGTGGGGCGGGCCTTGGCGAGTTCCTCGTGGATGATCTGCTCGGCGCGGCGGTCGGCCTTGCTGACGAAGTCGGCCGGTCCCTTGCGGGACACCTGCAGATGCTCCAGCTCGCCGAAGTCGCGGATCAAGCGGCGCGCCGCCTTTTGCGCGGCGGCGACCATGACGTTGAGAAGGGGCGAGCGGTTCGCCATGGGTTCCGTTCGGGCTAGAGGCTGGAGGGAATCGCAGCGGCGCTCCGGGTTCGGGAGCGAGCCGCAAAGTGATCAGTCTTTGGCGCGCTCGACGTAGGTGCGATCGCTGGTGTTGACGACGATGCGGGTGCCGGCCTCCACGTGCGGCGGAACCATGACGCGAATGCCGTTCTCCAGGACCGCCGGCTTGTAGGACGACGCAGCCGTCTGCCCCTTGACCACCGCGTCCGCTTCGACGATGGCGAGGGTCACCGTGTCCGGCAACTGGAAGCCAATCGGCGTCTCTTCATGGAACTCGATGGTCACCGCCATGCCTTCCTGGAGAAACGGGATCTGGTCCTCGCCGACGACGTCGGCGCCGAGCGCCACCTGGTCGTAGGTGGTGATGTCCATGAAGGTGTAGGTGTCTCCGTCGGTGAACAGGTATTGGAAGTCCCGCTGTTCAAGGCGTACTCTTTCCACCGTCTCCGCCGAGCGGAAGCGCTCGTTGAGCTTGGTGCCGTCGCGCACGTCGCGCAACTCCACCTGCAGATAGGCTCCCCCTTTGCCGGGCTGGGTGTGCTGGATCTTGACCGCGCGCCACAACCGGCCCTGGTGCTCGATCACCATGCCGGGGCGAACGGCATTGCCGCTGATCTTCATGTTTCGCGCCGTGTCTCGATAAATCGCAACGATGGCGTCATGGTGTCTTCATGACCATGCGGCGGACCCTAGCAGGTTGCCCCGCTGCCGGCAACGGCGAGCGACGCGGCGCCGCTTTGCCGCGCCTCTCTGCACGACCACAGTCACCACCACCAGGCGAAGGGCGCTTTCAACTCGCGGGCGCGGCTGGCGAGATCCGGACGCGGGTCGAGGACGGCGAGGTAGGCGTCCGTCACCGCCACGAGCGTCATCAGCCACTGGCGCGTCCACAGCATGTGGCAGCATGCAAGCTGCTGGAATGGGCCGGCCATTGCGTCTCTCCCCCAGGGTTTCTGGCGACAGGGTATGTCGAAACCGATGCTGCAGACAACCGATCTCCGGTCTGGCGCGAAGCGGATCTTTGGCCCGCCGCGACGAGTCTTCAGCACTCGGAATGACTATAGAGCGGGGTTGCGTGGAAAGGCAGATGGGATAAGGTGATGCCAGGGCTGCGTATGAGGACGGACCGGGTGGGAGCTGACCAGCCATGCTGCACCGCGAAACCATCTTGAAGCTGGTCGGGCGGTCTCGCCTCGACGACCACGCCATCGCCGAGATCGCCCGCACCGGCGCCAATGAGGCGGAACTGGTGGAGGCGCTGAACTGGGTTCAACGGGGCGACGAGGTCGGCGCCGAGAAGATGAAGCCCATGAGCCCGAACGTCGCCGCCGTGTGCGAGATCCTGATGACAGCCAGCGGGCCCTTCGACGACACCGAGGGCGTTCTCTGAAGTTGCAGACCGTTGGCGACGGCATGGTGCCCCCGCCGAGTCACTTGCGCAGCGGTGCATTCAACGAATGCACGGTCGCTGAACGCAACGAATTGATTCAGTGCACTAGCGCGGGTTTGCGTTCTTGACGACCAGCAGCCATGGGTTGTCTGATACGCTGTTGCAGCGGTAGATCGCCTGCACGTTCTCCACGTACGCCCGGGTTTCGGCGTAGGGCGGAATGCCGCCATGGCGGTCCACGGCGTTCTCGCCGGCGTTGTAGCCGGCCAGCGCCAATGGGATGTCGCCCTCGAAATAGTCGAGCAGCCACTGCAGGTAGGCCATGCCGCCGCGGATGTTCTGGCGCGCATCGAACGGCTTCTCGATGCCGAAGCGGGCGGCGGTATCGGGGATTAGCTGCATCAGGCCCTGGGCGTTCTTGTGGGAGCGGGCCTCCACTTGAAAGCGGGATTCCACTGCCATCACCGACAGGACGAGATTGGGATCGAGCCCGTAGCGCGGCGCCATGTCCTCGACGATGGCGGTGATCCAGCCGGGCGCCCGTGACGCCATCCACGGCTGCCAACGCGCATCGCACCTGCTTGCATGGGTGTGGACGGGGACGCTGCCGGTGGTGGTGCGGCCGAGACCGGGCGCCGATGCTCTTGGCGATTTCGCGTCGTCGCTGGGACGATGGCGCCCCGGCACGCTCATCACGCCGGCGGGCCGGCCAACGGCGATGGTTCCGAAGCCTTTGCCGCTTTGGGTGTGATACGGTGGCTGAGCCGCGCCCGGCGATGGGAGGCCGGCCACCGCAGCGATGATTGCAACGACCGCAACCACCATCGTGTGGACCGCCGCTCTCCTGATCGTCGTCATGCCGTGTCACTCTCCTGCGACGTACAACTCCACGCCACTCTACAACCGCATCGTGTTGTGCGCGACCCCCACAAGGGTGCGATCGGGCGCCCTGCGGTCCGATCAGGCGGATTTTTTCAGGAGGTCGCGGATTTCTTCCAGCAAGACTTCCTGGCGCGGCGGCGTCGGCTGGGCGGCCGCTTCCGCCGCCGGATCGGTGCTGGCCAACTCCTTCAGCCGGTTGATCCAGCGGATCAGCAGAAACACGGCGAAGGCGACGATCAGGAAGTGCAGGCAGGCGTTGAGGAACGTGCCGTAGCCGATGACCGGGGCGCCGGCCTCCTTGGCGGCGGCCAGCGACGCATAGGATTCGCCGGTCAAATTCAGGAACAGGCTGCTGAAATCAACGTCGCCGACGATCCAGCCGATCGGCGGCATGATGACATCCTCGACCAGCGTGCCGACGATCTTGCCGAAGGCGGCGCCGATGATGATGCCGACGGCCATGTCGATGACGTTGCCGCGAACCGCGAACTCGCGGAATTCCTTGATGAAGCCGTCCATGGACCCTGTCCTCCTTGAGGCCTGCCAGTGCAGCGGTGGTATTGCGGCGCGCTTGCCCCGCAACCGCTCGCAGTGACGACCGGCGGCGGGCGCCTACTCTGCCGCAAGCGGTTTGTGCCGCGGCGATGGCGGGGAGCGATGGTGCTCCGGCTCGGCGCAGCCGACCGGGCAGCAGCGGCCCGGTTGCCTGTCGCGGCTCGCCTCGCCGCTGCCGTCGCCGGTGACACCGCGCTCCACCAGCGCGTCGATCAGCGCCACCCGCTCCTGAACCGGGTAGTTGCGGTAGATCTCGCGCTTCATGGCTTCCGGCGAGCCGCCGCCATGTAGGCTGATGACGGAGTACCAGCCGGCGGTGTCGGAGGCGGTCAGATCCTCCATCAGCCGCGCAACCTCGGCACGGTGCGCCTGCGGCACATCGCCGCGACCGGCAAGGGTCGCCATCAGGTCGCCGGCGGCCGCCGGGTTGTGGTCCTCGTCCGGGGTCGGCAGGGCGACCACAAGGCCGCCCGACACGGTGTGCGCAAGCCGTTGCATGTCGTAGATCTGCGTGGACAACAACAGCTTGCCCACGTTGGCGAACACCGGCTCGGGCATGACGTTTCCAGCCGGGTCGGCGACGCCGTAGACAGAGGCCGCCACTCCGCAGGCGAAGAAGCCTTCGACGATCTTGATGAGGTCGACGATGGCGTCGCGGATGTGGTGCACGGACTGGGGTCCGACCCCGTTGATGTCCGCCATGTGCACGCCGGCGCCGATGAGCAGGTCGCCGAAGCCGGCTCGCGCCGCGATGCAACTGTGCCGGTGGTGGTTGGCGTAGGTGGTCGTCAGGAACTGCGCGTGGTCCCATTCGCCGGCCAAGAACACCCGCTCCCACGGCACCAGCACGTCATCGAAATGGACGACGGCCACCGACTGGCCGTAGCGGGCGCTGAACTTGGCCGCTGCGACGCCGGGGCGTCCGGCCGGCCGCGAGATGATGGTGATGCCGTCGGCGTCGACCGGCACGGCGCAGCAGACCGCGAAGTCCTGGTCCTCGGCCGTCATGGATCGGCACGGCATCACGAGGAATTCGTGGACGTAGGGGGCGCCGGTGACGATCGCCTTGGTGCCGCGGATGACGATGCCGTCGGTCCGGCGCTCGCGGATGTGGACATAGGAGTCGCGGTTCGTCTGAGCGTGGGGACGGAGCGCGCGGTCGCCCTTGCCGTCGGTCATGGCGACGGCGCAGGTCAGATCCTCGGCCTGGACGCGGTCGAGATAGGCGCGGAGCCGTCCATGGTACTCGGCGCCGTGCTCGGCGTCGATGCGGTGGGTGGATTGAAAGATGGCGTTGAGGGCGTCGTGGACGAGGTAGCGCTGGGCGCAGCCGCTTTCCCGGCACAAGACGCGCACCGCCTCCAGCTTGTAGAGAAGATCGCCCGTCTCCCCGTTGATGTGCAGCATGCGGTTGGTTTCACGGCCCGTGACCGGGTCTTTGGCCACCATCAGGCGGCGCAACTCGGGGCGCAGCGCAAAGTCATAGGTGACGCCGATGGCGCTGACGCCCGGCGCCAGTTGCGGCTCGTCGGCAACGGAGTCTACCTGCTGCCCGTTGACGAACACCCGCGGGCGATAGCGCCGGAGCGACTCCCGGTAGCCGTTTGCCGAAAGGAACATCATCGGACTCCTTGACTGCGAACGTGTCTCACATGCTCTAGGCCAAGCGCTTCAGGCATGCAAGAAGCGCGCGGTCCCTTGGCAACCGCCGCCGCAGCGGCGATAGTGCCGGACGGCGAAAGGAGTAGATTGTGATTACCGTACAGCAACGACAACACCAAATGAGGATCATCGCGTTCTGGCTGTTCGCCGTCGCCGCGATGGTGTTCGCCATGGTCGTCCTCGGCGGCTTAACGCGCTTGACCCACTCGGGCCTCTCGATGGTCGAGTGGCGGCCTTTGACCGGCTGGCTGCCGCCGCTCGGCGAGGCGGAATGGCAGCGGGTATTCGCCGAGTACCGGCAGTTCCCCGAGTACCGCGAAGTCAACGCCGGCATGACCTTGGGCGAGTTCAAGGGCATCTTCTGGCTCGAATTCATTCACCGCCTGTGGGGGCGGGCGATCGGGGTGGCGTTCGCCGTGCCGTTCCTGGTGTTCCTGGCGCTCGGCTGGATCGAGCGGCGGATGATACCGAAGCTGGTCCTGCTGTTCGTCCTCGGCGGCCTGCAGGGCGTCCTGGGCTGGTTCATGGTCAAGAGCGGGCTGGTCGACCGGCCGGACGTCAGCCAGTACCGGCTGGTCGCGCACTTTGCATTGGCGCTGGTCATCTACGCAGCGTTGATCTGGGTGGCGCTCGGGCTGCTCGCGCGCGAGCCGCGGCCGGAAAACGTTCGCTCGGCGGGATTGGCGCGGCTCGCGGCGGTCATGACGGGGCTGGTGTTCGTCACCGCCCTGTCCGGCGGCTTCGTTGCCGGCACCGACGCCGGCTTCGCCTACAACACCTTCCCGACCATGGATGGCCAGTGGATTCCTGACGGTCTGTTCGCCGGGGATGCGCCGTACCTCAGCCCGTTCGAGGACATCACGACGATCCAGTTCGTGCATCGCATACTGGCGATCACCACCCTGGTCGGGGTTCTGGCGCTGTCGACGGCGGCGTTACGGTCGCCGATCGCCGGACGGGCGCGCGCGGCGGCTGTGCTGCTTGCCGTCGCGGCTCTCGGACAGGTCACCCTCGGCGTCGCCACGTTGCTCCTGTTCGTGCCGGTGCCGCTCGCCGCAGCCCACCAGGCCGGGGCCGTGGCGCTGTTCACGATCGTCCTCTGGACCCTGTTCGAGCTGCGGCCGGACCGCCGCGAGGTCGCGCGCGTGCGTCAGTCGCCGCGGACGACCAGCACCGAGCAGGTGGCGTGACGGACGACACGGGCGGCGTTCGGGCCGAGCAGGTAGTCGCGGAGCTTCGGGCGATGCGACGCCATGACGATGAGGTCGCAGCTCATCTCGGTGGCGACCCTCAGGATCTCCTCGTAGACGTTGCCGCTGGTGACGATAGTCTGCGCCTCCATGTCCGTCGGAACATGGGCGCGGACGAAGGCGTGCAACTCCTTGTCGGTGTGTTCCAGGATCCTCTCCTCGTAGCTCTCCGGGAAGAACTGGCTGACCATGGCGAGGCCGAAGGTCGGCACCACCGTCACGATGTGCAGAGACGCACCTTGCGCGCGGCTTTGCTCCAACGCTGCCGGCAGGGCGCGGCGCCACGAACTCTCTTCGTTCAGATCGACGGGTAACAGGATGCTCTTGAACATTGCGTGTAGCTCTCCAGTTGCTGGCCGGTTGCCGGGTCGTGTCACCCGAACGCCCGGGCGACGGCAAGCGCCGCCGCGAGGGCCGAGGTCCCGGCCACTTCAGGCTCCAAAGCGATGGGCAGCAGAATCTCCCTGAACATCGGACACGATCCTCTTCTCTCGCACCTCGGGCTCTCTTTGCGCCTCAGGCAGCCTCGTCCGGGCGGCGCCGGGCCCGCTGCATCAGGTAGACGACGGCCAGCACCACCAGCGCGGGAATGAAGATCAGCTCCTTGGGCGGCTGGTAAGCCGGCGCCCGCACCTCAAGGATCTCCTGATCGAAATCGAGCTTCGCCTCTTCGGCCGGGCTTCCAAACTCGACGGCGTCGATCATCACCTTGCCGTCGTCCTCGATGAGTTCCACCCCGAGCGCGGCCAGCCGCTCCTCGCCGGTTCCTCCCTCCGGCACCGGGACGAGCGTCACGAACTCGCGCGGCTCGCCGATGAGGTCGAAGCCGGCGACGCGGACCCGAAGCTCGCTTCCCACAGGCCTCGCCATCAGGGCTTCGGCGAAGTCCTGGGGAGGCACTTCCTCGTAGGGCGGATAGATCATGTCCATGAAGAATCCGGGCCTGAACAGGGCGAACGCCACGAGCAGCAGCAGGACGCTCTCGTAGATGCGGCTGCGGACCAGAAAGAAGTTCTGGGTGGCAGCCGCGAACAACAGCATCGCGATGGTGGCAACGACAAAGATCAGAATGCCGTGCAGGAAATCGACGTTGATCAGCAACAGGTCGGTATTGAAGATGAACAGAAACGGCAGCAGCGCGGTGCGAAGACTGTAGAAAAATGCCACGAAGCCGGTCTTGATCGGATCGCCGCCGGACACGGCCGCCGCCGCGAAGGCCGCAAGCCCCACGGGCGGCGTCACGTCGGCCATGATGCCGAAATAGAACACGAACATGTGCACGGCGATCAGCGGCACCAGGAGGCCCGTCTGGGCGCCGAGATTGACGATGACCGGCGCCATGAGCGCCGACACCACGATGTAGTTGGCGGTGGTCGGCAGCCCCATGCCGAGGATCAGGCTGACGAGCGCCGTGAACATCAGCATCAGCATGATGTTGCCGCCCGACACCACCTCGACAAGGTCGGTCATGACCGCGCCGATGCCGGTCAGCGTCACGGTGCCGACGATGATGCCGGCGGTCGCCGTGGCGATGCCGATACCGATCATGTTGCGGGCGCCGGCGACGAGGCCGTCCAGCAACTCGTGCCAGCCCTGTTTGACCGCTCCCGGCACCGGCCGATGGCGCATCAGGGCGATGATCGGCCGCTGGGTGATCAGGATAAACAGCATGAGGAGCGTCGCCCAGAACGCCGAGAGGCCGGGCGACAGCCGCTCCACCATCAGCGCCCATACCAGGACCGCCACCGGCAGCAGAAAGTGGAGACCGGATTTCACCGTCGGCCCGGTTTCCGGCAGCTTGACGATGGGCGCGTTGGGGTCGCTCATCTGCAACTCGGGATAGCGCGTTCCGAACCACAGCAGCCCGAGATAGGCCGCCAGCAACAGAATGGTGATGATCCAGGTTGCGGCGTCCCCGAACGCGACCTTCATCCATCCGAGGCCGTAGTAGACGGCGGCGGCCATGCCGGCGACGATGATGAAGCCGAGCAGCATGTTCATGATGCGGATCAGCCATGGCTTCGGCGCCACCGGCTTTTCGAGCCCCTGCAGGCCCGCCTTCAACGACTCGATATGCACGATGTAGACGAGCGCGATGTAGGAGATCACCGCCGGCAGAAAGGCGCTCTTGATGACCTCGGTGTACGACACCCCGACATACTCGACCATCAGGAATGCCGCCGCACCCATCACCGGCGGAGTGATCTGGCCGTTGACGGAGGATGCGACCTCCACCGCGCCGGCCTTCTCGGCGCTGAACCCGACCCGCTTCATCAACGGGATGGTGAAGGTTCCGGTGGTGACCACGTTGGCGATGGATGAGCCGGAAATCAGGCCCGTCATGGCCGACGAGACGACGGCCGCCTTGGCGGGGCCGCCGCGCATATGGCCGAGCATCGAAAACGCCACCTGGATGAAATAGTTGCCGGCCCCCGCCTTGTCCAGCAGCGCCCCGAACAGCACGAACAGGAACACGAAGCTGGTGGAGACGCCCAACGCGATGCCGAACACGCCCTCGGTCGTCAGCCACTGGTGGGACATGGTTTTGGCGAGCGACGCGCCCTGGTGGGCGATGACGTCCGGCATGTACGCGCCGC